>JACPDI010000009.1 GCA_016184105.1 Acidobacteriota bacterium | reverse complement strand
CACGCCGCCGTCCGCGTTCGGATGAAACTCATACGCCTCTCCACAATCCCGGCGCGAGGATGAAACGGCGGGTGCGGGCAGGCCGGGGGATGCCCGCACGGCCGATGCGCACACCGCTCAGTGGCTGACGGCGAGCGGATCCTGCCCGCCGGCCTTCAACCGTTCGTACTCCGCGAAGGCCTGCCGCATCCTGGCGACGGCGTCCTTGCGCTGCTCGGTGTTGAGGATGATCTGGCGCGACAGCACGACGGACATCGTCCCCGTCGGGTTCATGAAGAAATCGTCGAGCGTCCGGCCGAAGCGCGACTGCACGTCGGCGGCCGCGATCGACAGGTCCGGGCCGATCTGCGCCGGGCTCTTCACGCCGTAGACCGAGATCGAGTGACACACGAAGCAGCCGGTCCTGACGAACCAGCCGCCCGGGCCGGACAGCATCTTGTCTTCGGCCTCGCGCTCCTCGGCGGTCTGCGGTTCGGTGCGCGGCGCGCCCGGCACGTACGCGGCCGGCAGCTTCACGTCGCGCCACGAGAGCACGAGCATGGAGAGCGCCTGGGCGTCCTTCGTGGACAGGTGGAAGTTCGGCATCACCGTGTCCTGCACGAGCGCGCGCGGGTCCTTGAAATGCGCCACGTGCCAGGCGAACGCGGTCTTCTGCGCGGACAGCCGGCCGTACTCGTACTGCTCCGGCGCCTTGTCCCCCACCGCGGTCAGGTCCGGCCCGATCGTGCCCCCGCGCCCGTTGATCACGTGACACGCGCGGCAGCCCTTCTCCTGGACCAGCGCCTTCGCGCGGTTGATCATGCCGGCCCCCTTCGTCTCCCGGTCGTACCGGTGGCAGACGTTGCAGTTCATCTGCAGGAAGGCGCTCTTGTCGTCGACGAGCGAATACTCTTCTCCGAGGATCGATCCGAGCAGCGGCTCCTCCCAGTGCGCCAGTTCGCCGTGTGCTTCGTCCACGTCAATCGCCCAGCCCTGGCCGCCATGACAGGCGGAGCAACCGAACTTCTCGACGGGATGGTTCTTCAGCGGCTCCGGAGGATGCGTGCGGAACGGCTCCTCGGCCCCTTCGAGCCCCTTCCAGGCGGTCGCCTGGTGGCACGTGATGCAGCGGTCCGCGCGCCCGAGGTCCTTGACCCACACCTGCTGGATCCCGGTGCGCACGCCGGCCGCCTGCTCGTGACCGAACTTTTCTTCGACCAGGTTCCTGAACGCGTACTGGTAGTACTTGTAGTCGTGCTGCCGGTCGCTCCACGCGAAGAACGCGGTCGAGGCGACGAGCACCAGCCCGATCACCGCCAGCACGGGACGGTCGAGTCGTGGATAGGGAGAGTCCGTCCTCTTTTCCATCTCAAATCCTCGCGGGAATCTCGGGCCACGCTTCCCACGGCCAATAGAAGTTCCAGTACGGGCCGCGCAGGTACGTCCCGACGATGGTGAGCGCCAGGATCGCGAGCAGGACGGCCAGGAAGACGAGGGTCTGCCGCCGCCGCTCGCGCGCGAACCACACGCCCACCACGTCCGCGCTCGTGCGGTCCAGCCACGGCCAGGCGGTCAGCACGCCGACCAGCAATCCAGGGAGAATCACGCCGCCGATAAAGGCCCCGTTGATCGTGAACGACCGGAGCTTGATGGTGGTGTCGGTCACGATCTCCTGCAGCCAGAGGAAGTACCAGGGCGCCTTGGCCGGGTTCGGCGTGACCAGCGGATTCGCCGGCTCCTCCAGCGGAGAGGCAATCAGTGACGCCAGGATGCTGACAAGCGCGAAGGTGCCGAGCGTCACGATGATCGCGCGGCGAGTCAGGTCCGGAACGGCGTTCACGCTGGCGCCGGGGACCTCGAGCGACGATGACGTGATGGCCGGCGCCGTGCCGCGCGCGACGCCGAGCAGCGTGTAGGTCTTGGTTGGCGTGGCAGGCTCGACGCGCGGCAGCGGCAGCAGCGCCTCGCGGTCTGCCTTCGCCAGGCCCCCGTCCTTGCGGACGCGCCACATGTGGTAGGCGAAGAGCACGCCGAGCGCGCCCGGCAGCATGATGCAGTGCAGCACGTAGAAACGGATCAGGGTGGCCTGCTCGATTTCGCGCCCGCCGATCATCAGCTCGCGCATCTGCGGGCCGACGTACGGAATGGACGAGGCGATGTTGGTGCCCACGGTCACCGCCCAGTAGGCGAGCTGGTCCCACGGCAGCAGGTAGCCGGTGAAGGAGAGGAACAGCGTCAGCAGCAGCATGACGACGCCGAGCACCCAGTTCCATTCGCGGCGCTGGCTGCGTCCGATGCCGTTCCGGTACGCGGCGGTCAGGAACACGCGCACGAGGTGCAGCGCCACCGCCACGACCATCAGGTGGGCCGAGATCCGATGCACCGCACGGATCCACCATCCGAAGGTCACGACGTATTCGATGTCCTTGACCGATGCGTAGGCTCGCTCGACCGAGGGCACGTACAGAAACAGGAGCGGCAGCCCGGACAGGATGAGCAGGAAGAAGAGCGCCGCCGATGCCGTTCCGAGCCAGAACGAATAGGTCCAGTCGAGCGACGGCTTGTACACCTTCGCCGGAAACCAGTGGAGCAGCAGGTTCGAGACGATTGCGTCGCCCGCTTCGCGGTCGGACTGCGGCCGATAGCTCCACAGCGCCTGCGGGTGGACGCCAGGGGCGGACGGCGTGGACGGCGTTCGTTTCAGCGCAAAAGCCATGGCAGTCCTCAGGCAAGCGTCAGGCGAAAGTCACGATCGACTTCGTCTGCCAGGTCGACGACGAGCTGCCCGTCGTCGGGCGCGACCGACAGGCGGTACCACGCAAGCGGCCGCGGCGCCGGGCCACTCGAGTTCACGCCGTCGCCCGAATACGTGGATCCGTGACAGGGGCAGGCGAAACGATGCGTCAGGCGGAGCGCCGAGCCGCCGACCTCGCGCGTTTCCGGCTGCGAGAGCGCCTCGGCGCGCACCGTGCACCCGAGGTGCGTGCAGACGGCCGAGATCGCGTGGTACGTGTTCCCTTCGCGAAACACGTACAGCCGCTGATCGGGCAGGAACTTGAGGCCGTCGGGAAACTCCCGCGCCGCGCCAAGCTTGACGGTCGTCGGCGCGTCGTAGGAGACGTTGGGCACGAGCGCCCGCAGTGACGCCGCGCCCTGCGCGCCGACGGCGACGACCCCGGCGCCAATCCCGAGCCTCAGCAGGAAATCCCGCCGATCGGGTCTGGCATCGCGGCTGTCCGTTTCCGGCGCCGTGGGTGACGGGCTGTTTGGATCGGTATCAGACATGGCCTTCGCCTCTCGACACAACGGTCATCACGGCCGGCGCCAGGCGCTCCGTGATCGTGAATCGCTCCATCGTCATGGCATCCGTGGGACAGCGGATGGCGCACAGGCCGCACCGGATGCACCGCTCGTCGTCCTTGAGCATCGCGGAGAGCGGCAGCCCGTTCGCCCCGGCGCGTCCCTGCAGGGCCGCGCGCGTCGCATCATCCAGGTCGAGGTCTTCAAGGGGGACGAGGTAGAGGCAGTACTCCGGACAGATGTCCACGCACCGGTTGCAGAGCACGCATTTCTCGGGGTCGTAGATCGTCTGCACATGGCAGACCAGGCAGCGGGCCGCCTGGATGCGCGCCGCCTCCTCGTCGTACCCGGTTTCCACCTCCGCGATGCCGGTGCGGCGGCCGACGTCGAGCGTGGGAGGCGCCACGCGGTCGGACTTCTCGAAGCCGGCGATCATGCGGTAGTGCGGCGTGTGGATCTTCTCGATGTCGATGGCGGCGCGCAGTTGCGGCCGCTGCGGCGACAGGTACTCGTGGATCGATCGCGCCGCGCGCTTGCCGTTGGCAACCGCTTCGATCAGATTGCGCGGCCCGAACGCCACGTCGCCGCCGGCGAACACGCCCGGCGCCGTGGTGGCGAGGGTGGCCGGATCCACCTTGATCGTGCCGCCGGGCGTCAGCGCAACGCCGTCGCCGGGAGCAAGGAACGAGAGATCCGCCTTCTGGCCGATCGCGAGGATGCAGGCGTCGGCGTCGATCGTGACCACGTCCGAGTCGTCGTAGGCGGGCGCGAACCGGCCGTCGGCGTCGAACACCGACAGCACCTTGCGCAGCTCCACCTGGCGCAGGCGCGAGTCCCCGATGAAGCGCCGGGGACCGCGGCGCGTCACGAAGGCGATCCCTTCCCGCTGCGCTTCTTCGAATTCCTCGTGCCCCTGGGTCGTTCGAAGGACGGGCATCTCGTTGAAGTTCTCGAGCGACACGATGGTCACTTCGGCGGCGCCGCCGCGCAGCGCCGCGCGCGCCGAGTCGAGCGCCTCCTTGACCCTTGCGTCGGCGGCGCCCGCCCGCTCCTGCAGCTCGCTCAGGTCGTCCTCGCGGTGAACGCGCAACGCGGTCCGCGCGGCGTCGAACGCGACAAATCCGCCGCCCACCACGACGACGCGGCGGCCCAGCTCCATGCGGTAGCCGCGATTGATGTTCAGGAGATAGTCGACCGCCTTGACGATGCCGTCGAGTTCGATGCCCGGCACCTGGATGTCGCGCCCGGCCCAGACGCCGACCGACAGAAACACGGCGGCAAAGCCGTCGCGCTTCAAGGAGGCAAGCGATCGGTCGGACGTGAGCGGCGTGTTCAGCCGCAGCGTCACGCCGAGCGCAAGGATCCGGTCGATTTCCGCGCGGATGACGGAACGCGGGAGTCGATACTCCGGAATGCCGTACCGCATCATGCCGCCCGGTTCAGGTCCGGCTTCGAAAACCGTGACGTCGTACCCGAGGAGCGCCAGATCGTGCGCCGCGGACATCCCCGCGGGGCCGCCGCCCACCACGGCGACTCGTGCTCCGCGCGCGGCCGCCTCGGACTCGGCACGGCCGGCAATCGGCTGGTGCCCCGCGTATCGGTTGCCTTCGGAGCTCAGGGAACCGCGCAACCGGTCTTGCGTGTCGGGGTGGATCGACTCGACGCCGTACTGCTCGGTGACGAACCGCTTCAGGCCGCGGATGGTGATGGGAGCGTCGATGGAGCCGCGGCGGCATGCGTCCTCGCAGGGGGCCGCGCAGACGCGGCCGCAGACGGACGCAAACGGGTTCGGCGCGCGTGCGACGAGATACGCATCCTCGTCGCGCCCCTCAGCAATGAGCTGGACGTAGCGGCCCGCGTCAGTGGCGACCGGGCATCCGGCCTGGCACTTGACCTGGGCCTTCCAATCCTCGAGCTGGGGCAGCTTGACGCGAACGGACATGTGCCACTCCTACAAGCCCCACGGTTCCGGCAGGACGTGCAGACGCGGCAACTGTAACGTTGCGGGACGGGACGACCCATGATCTACATCATACGGATGGCGGTGTCCACCATCGCGCCCTACTCCGCGCAGAGCGCCTCCAGCGCTTTGCGGTCGACAATCACGAATCCGTCTTTCTCGGTGTGGACGACGTTCTGCTTCTGCCACCGGCTCATGACACGGATGGCCGTCTCGATGGTGGTTCCCGTCAGGTCCGCCAGCTCCTGGCGGGAGAGCACCGCCGGCACCAGTTCGCCGCGGGGATGAGGGCGCCCCATCTGCTCCGCCATCTTGAGGAACAGGCGCGCCAGGCGCGCCTCCACGCGGGTGCGGGTCAGCTCGGCAAGCCGATTGGTCAGTTCAACGAGCCTCGTCGTCAGCCCGAGGAGCAGGCCGCGGACGAGTGTGGGATGGCTTTCCAGGAGGGCAAAGAACTCGCGGCGCGGAATGAGCACGCAGGAAGTGTCTTCGAGCGCAGTGGCGGTCGCCGGAAACGGCAGGTCCTCGTACACCGCCACGGCGCCGAGGGGGTCACCGACGCCGAAGATCTCGAGGATCAGCTCGTTGCCGCCCGGCGTCATTTTCGAAATTTTCACGCGCCCGGCGGTTACGACGTAGAAACAGGCGGCCGGATCCCCCTCGTTGAAAATCACATCACCGCGCGAGAAGGTCGCCACCCGGGAGACCTGCGCGATCCGCTCGCGGTCCTCGGGTTTGATCCTCCGGAAGATGGGAGCCCGCGCGAGCAGTTCGGCAGCCTGTGGCGGCATGCGGAGATCATAGCTGAGTCGGTACACCTCGTCGTCGGCGGGCCTTCGTATGATCCCCCTCATACGCAGCCGGGCACGGCGGCGTTACCGTGCGACATCTGCCATGGACCGTCGGGCGGAATGCGTGTCGATCGTGCGGCGATTGTTGGAGCCCCCCGGCGAGTCGTTCGCCGCCGAGGTGGCTGGCGTGGCCAGGAGCGGGCTGCCGCCGGAAGCGGCCGAGCAGGTCTCGCGCTTCAGCGAACGAATCGCCGACCTGTCGCCGGAAGAACGACGGGAGCTGTTCGACGAGACGTTCGGCCGACCGGCCGCCGCCGACGACCGGCGGCGCCTCGTGTCGCTGCTCGACGGCTCAGCGCCTCCCGAGGCCGGCGCCGAGGTGTGGGCCCTGATCGATCGGCTTGGCACGGCGCTGATGCGGGATCGCAATCCCTATCATCATTTGATCGCCGCGCTTGGAGTGCTCGCGCCGCGAGGCGGATAAGTGGGACAGTCACACTTCCGGAAGTGGGACAGTCGCCCTTCCGGAAGTGTGACTGTCCCACTTATCCCTACTCTGCCGCCACGGGCGGCGGCGCGGCGGGGGGCACGGCTCGCGCCGCGCGCCGCGCCTGCCAGCCGGCAAAGGTGTTGGTCAGCACGGCGCCAAAACCGCTCGCCCACGCGAGGTACTCAATCGCAAATCCCACCGCCAGCAGCAGGAATGCAAACGGCCCGGCCGCCCAGCCGCCCAGACCGACGAACCGCCCGACCAGCACCGGCAGCACGATGAGGGCGACGCCGACGGCCAGGTCAGCCCACGCACCCTCCGTGCCCAGCGAGAACCGCCGGCGCGCCCACTGCCCCACGGCCGACGCTGTGCCGGCAAAGCCGGCGAGCGCCATGAGCACCAGGAAAAGCACGGCGAAGGGCACCAGCAGCAGCAAGGGAATCCCGATCAGCGAAATCGCGAGAACGATGACGGTGAGCACGAGCATCGGCAGCAGCAGCAACTGCGCGACGACGCCCACGACCGTGGACTTGAGCGGCTCGTCGGCGACCCGCTGCGCGGAGCGCTCGACGGTCGTTCGCGCCAGCAGGAGCGCGAGCGACGCGAACAGCAGCAGAAGGGCCACGCGGACCATCGAGAGCACCAGCCGCGAGACGCTGCCAGAGGTGCCGAAAAACGGCCACGGCCCCCATCCGTGAGACCAGGCCCGCCGGCGCACGTCCTCGGCGGACACCGCGCCGCCAAGCGCCACCTCCGTCACGCCGCCGCGCACCTGGGCGCCGGGCGCGCGCCGCACGCGCCCGCCGACGCTCACGATGTCGCCGTGCACGATCGCCTCGGGCCCCAGATCCACGTTGCCGAGCACGGCGACGACCTGGTCGCCGACTTCCCCGTCGATGCGGGCGGAGCCAATCACGGCCACCACCTGTCCTTCGACGCGCTCGTCGCGGTCCACGTGCACCCCGCCGAAAATGCGCACGCGATCGCCGCGCGCGCGACGCCTGCGGAAGGAATCCGCCGGCGCGGCCGGCGGCTCTGGCGCCTTCGGCGGCTCGGGCGCTTGGACCGCCTCCCGCTCGGGCGTGGACACTTCTTCGGCTTGGCCGAAGAGCGCGCGGCGTTCGGCCGCGTCAAGATACGAGAGCCGGAGCACGAGGTCGGCGCCTTCGCCGAGGCGCTCGCGAAGCTCGCGACCGGTGAGGGCGGCGCCATTCACCGCGATGCCGCCCTCGCTCACCTCGATCAGCCGTACGTCGCGGTTCCGCGTCTTCGGGCTGAGCGCGACGCCGTCGCCGAGCGGCACGATGACGTAGCGCTCCTCGACGCGGGCGCGCAGCGCGCGCGCCTCGTCGGGACTCAGTTGCCCGGACGCCCCGGCGGGCGCGGCCGCGGCGGCAAGGCACAACGCGAGAAGGACTGCGGCCCTGGCTCTCATTTGAACGTCTCCCCATCTGATCCCAGCAGGCGCTGAAGGGCGAACAGCGCCGCCGCCGCGATCCCCTGGATCGCGATCAACATGAACGTCACTCTCGGGTCCGACACGAACGCGGCCGCCGCGCGGCCGAGGCTGCCGATCACCGTCCATGCATCGCCGCCGCGCTCGATCACGGTCGCGGCGCTCACGACCGCGCCGATGAGCACATTCAGGGCACCGACAAACGCGGTGGACAGTGCCGACGCCAGCCAGCCTGCGCCGTAGTAGGCGGCCGCCGCGCCGCCGATGACGCCGCCGGCCATCGCCGCCGCGCGCGTCCGCCGGGCCCGCCGGGCGTCCCGCGCCGCCGTCTCGGCAATCGCGCGCATCGTCCGCGCGGCGAAGTCGAGCGAGGCCGGACGGTCCGGCACTGCGGCAAACACCGCCTTGAACGCCGCGTCCGCCTCCTCGTCCTGGCCGGCCGACTCGGCCGCGCGCCAGCGCGAGTAGCGATGAAGCAGGTCCTCGTCCATTCCTCTAATGAGTCTTACGCAAGCCACGCTCCCGGCGTTGCACTCATCGCGAGGGCTCCCACCCGGCGTCCGAGAGGCGGCGCGCCAGCTGTTTGCGGCCGCGGTGCACGTGCGTGCGCGCGGTGGCCTCGGGAATCCCCATCACGTGGGCGATCTCCTCGTACGACAGCCCCTCCTCGTACCGCAGGCCGATGGCCACCCGCTGTTCGGACCGGAGTTCCCGCAAGGCGCTCTCGAGCGCCCGTCCAAGGCTCTCCCGCTCCACGGGATCCGCAGCGGGGGGCAGCCTCAGCGCGGGATCGGCACCCGCCTCGTCGAGGGGCACCTGCCGCCCGCGCCGGCGCCGGAGCGCGTCGACCGCGGTGTGATGGGCAATCCGGAAGATCCAGCTCGAAAGCCGCCGCCTCGTGTCGAACGCGGCGAGGTTGCGGAACGTCTTGACGAAGGTCTCCTGCGCGAGGTCCTCGGCGAGCCCGGGGTCGGCCACGATGCGCGCGATCAGGTTGATGACCGGCCGCTGGTACCGCCGGACAATCTGCTCGAACGCAGGTTGCGCGCCGGCCAGGGCCTGTGCGACGGGCCGGGCCTCGGTCACCGTTTCGAGGTCGATCGGAATGGTGAGGTCCTCTCCAACGCCTTACGTGGAACGGCGCGAATCCGTTCACTACAATGCCACACATGGGTTTCAAGCATTTCGCCGCATTCGCGCTCGCGGCCGCGTCCGCTGCCGCGCTCGGCGCCCAGGCGCCCGCCGCGCCTGGGCCCGCTACGACCACCGTTCTCAAGCCGGCACGTGTATTCGACGGCACGGGCGTGCATGAGGGATGGGCGGTCAGCATCCGCGGGGATCTCATCACCGCCGTGGGGACCGCCGCCGACATCCCGACCACCGGCGCGACGGTCATCGATCTGCCCGGCACGACGCTGCTGCCCGGACTCATCGAAGGGCATTCGCACGTGCTGCTGCATCCGTACGATGAAACGTCGTGGAACGACCAGGTGCTGCACGAGTCGCTCGGGGTGCGCGTCGCGCGCGCGATGAATCATCTGCGCGCGACGGTGCAGGCTGGCTTCACGACGATCCGCGATCTCGGCACCGAGGGGGCCGCGTATGCCGACGTGGAACTGAAGCAGGCGGTCGAGCAGGGAATCGGCCCTGGCCCGCGGATGCTCGTCGCCACCCGCGCCATCGTGGCCACCGGCAGCTACGGGCCGAAGGGGTTCGCGTTGCAGTGGGCCGTGCCGCAGGGCGCCGAGGAAGCCGACGGCGTCGACGCGCTCACGCGGGTGGTCCGCGACCAGATCGGGCACGGCGCTGACGCGATCAAGGTGTACGCGGACTACCGCTGGGGCGCCCGCGGCGAGGCGGCGCCCACCTTTTCGCTCCATGAACTCACACTCATCGTCGAAACCGCGCGGAGCAGCAATCGTCCAGTGGTGGCGCACGCGAGCACGCCGGAGGGAATGCGCCGATCGGCGCTGGCCGGTGTCCACACCATCGAGCACGGTGACGGCGGCACGCCTGAGGTGTTCCGCCTGATGGCGGAGCGCGGCGTGGCCTTCTGCGCGACGCTGGCCGCGGGGGACGCGACGGCGCAGTACGCGGGGTGGAGGAAGGGCCAGCAACCGGAGCCGCCGCACATCAGCGCGAAGCGCGCGAGCTTCACGGCCGCGCTCGAGGCCGGGGTCACCATTCTCAACGGCAGCGACGTCGGCGTCTTCACGCACGGCGACAACGCGCGCGAGATCGAGATGATGGTGGACTACGGCATGCCCGCGATCGACGCGTTGAAGAGCGCGACCTCGATTGCCGCGCGCGTGCTGCACGTGGACGATCGCGTCGGGCAGATCAAGCCCGGGCTTCTCGCCGACCTGGTGGCGGTGGATGGCGATCCGACGCGGACCATCTCGGCCCTTCGCCGCGTGCGCCTCGTGCTGAAGGGGGGACGGAAACCGGTGCCGGGCCAGTAGGAGCCTCGCCATGCTCGAAGTCCGCAACCTCACGAAGCGGTACTACGGCGTGACCGCGGTGAGCCACGTAGCTTCGTTTCACGTGCGCGTATGCCGCGGGCGCGGGAACCTGAAGGCCTGGTGGCCGGTCTATCTGGCCGCCTTCGTCGCGTATACGAGCGGCTTCTCCTCCATCGAACGGATGGCGTTCGCGCTGCCACGAGGCGCGGCGGTGCTGGCATTGGCACTGGCGGTCACGCTCGCCGCGGCAATCGCGCTGCGCCACGTCCGGCGCCCGCGGCTCCGCGCGCTCGAAGTCGAGGAGGAAGCCGAAGCGCCGCGGGCGCTGGGGCTGAGCGGCTGAATGGCGCTCGCTAACTCCGCGCCTGCCGGAGCTTGCGCAGCAGCCCGGCGAAGTCGGCCGGCAGCGGCGCCTCGAAGGCGAGCGGCCGATCGTCGGCCGGATGGCGCAGCGCGAGCCGCTGCGCGTGCAGCGCCTGCCGCGGGAACGCGACGGGCCTGATGGTTTCGGGCCCGAACACGTACCGTTTCTCGCCGACGAGCGTGTGCCCGCGCAATCGGGCCTGCAACCGGATCTGGTTGCGCTTGCCGGTGCGGAGGCGCACCTCCACGAGCGATGTGGCGCCAAACGCCTCCAGGACGCGATAGTCACTGATCGCCTCCGCGGCGCGCGGATCCTTCGGGTGCGTCTGTTTCTGGATGAGCGCGTCCTTGTCCCACGCCAGATGATCCCGCCAGGTGCCGGAAGCAGGGTCGGGACGCCCGTAGACGACGGCCCAGTAGACGCGCTCGGGCTCGCGGCGCCTGAACTGATCCTTCAGCCGCTTCTGCGACAGCGGGTCCTTGGCAAACATCACCAGGCCCGAGGTGTCGCGATCGATCCGGTGGACGACGAACACCCGGCGCTTGCGGCCGCGCGAGCGCAGGTACTCCCCGAGCAGCTCCTGCACCGAATTGATTTCGCGCTCGTCCGGCAGCGGAACGGTGAGCAGCCCCGGCGGCTTGTTCACGACGACGATCTGGTCGTCCTCGTAAAGAAGGTGCAGGTCGCCGACGTGCCGTTCGCGCGGGCGCGGCTTCGAGCTGCCCGGCCGGTCCATCCACACCTGGACGACATCCCCCGTCGCGAGACGCGTGGACGCAGCCGCGAGCAGGACCTCGGCGTCGTTCACGAAGACCTTGCCGCGCTCGAGCGCGGCGGCCGCCTTGCCACGCGACGCGAGGCGGTCCGGGTGCGCGAGAAACTTGTCGAGCCGCAGCCCCGCCTCGCTTGCCCGTACGGTCCAGCGCATGAATCCGGCCAACGCGCCATTGTACCGGGAGATTCGCGACGGGCACCGTCCCGTTCGCGCGTCAGCTGTGGTAGGTGATGCTCGCGGCCAGTCGTGGATCCCGAAGCGGAACGGGCGGGGCCTGGCGGAACGCGCGGGCGAACACCAGCACGAACAGCGTGACCGCACCGACGACGGGCGCCACGTCCCCGGCGCGCAGCACCGGAGGACCCGCCGTCACCGACGGCTGGATCATCATGTACAGATCGAGCCAGCGGCCCGCGAGGACCACCACCGCGACGCTCGCCAGCACGCGGGCATTCCGCTTCGCCGGCCGCGAGAGCAGCGCGAGGAAGGGCACGACCCAGTTGAGCACCACGTTCAGATAGAAGAGCGGGAGCCAGCCATCGGTGCGGCGCCGCACGAAGTATCCCGCTTCCTCCGGGATGTTCGCGTACCACATCAGCATGTACTGGCTGAACCAGATGTACATCCAGAACGTGCAGAACGCGAACAGCAGCTTGCCGAGATCGTGCACGTGTTCGTCGGTCACGAACGCGCCGAGCTCGCTCGATCCACGGAGCCACAACAGCAGCAGGATGATGACCGCCAGCGCGGCGGAGAACAGCCCGGCGAAGTTGTAGATGCCGAAGATGGTGCTGTACCAGTGGGCGTCGAGTGACATGATCCAGTCGAAGCTGGCGAGCCAGAAGGTCAACGCAAACACCACGATGAACAGGACCGACCACCGGGTGCCGGTCCGCGTCCACTGCTCGGCCGCCGCAGGGGCCCCGCGGTCCTGCGCGCGCGACGCCCCCACGATCACACGCGTGAACAGCAGCCACAGCGCGACGTACACCGCCGCGCGCCAGAAGAAGAACGGCGTGCTGAGCCAGAGCGCCTTGAAGCCGGTGAAGTGCTGCCCCTCGCCGGTCCACGCGTACAGCGACGGGTGGAGCGCCATGACGAGCGCCACTCCCGCCGCCCCGAACGGCAGGGCCGCCGTCATCGCTTCAGGCACGCGCCGGAACGCCACACCCCAGTCCGCACCGGACGCGTACTGAATAGCGACGAACAGCAGCCCCCCGAGCCCCACCGCCGCCAGCGCGTAGCTGGCCAGCAGGATGCCCGCCCACCCGCGCTGCGGATCCTGGACGAGCGCGAGCGCGGTGCCGAGCACGCTCACCGCGAACAGCGCGACGTACATCCGGACCGCCCGCGGCGTCATGGCCTGGCACTCCGCTGCAGCTGCCGGACGTGCGCGACCGCGCGCCATCGATCGATCTCATCGATTTGCGCGGCGTACGACGGCATGTTGCGCTGCCCGTAGGTAAGGATGTGGAACATCTGCCCGTCCTTCATGGCGACGGCGCGCTCCGCGAAGAGCGACGGCGGCGGCGGGTATCCCCGCGCGACAACGGATCCGTCGCCCAGACCTTTTGCTCCGTGGCACGGAACGCAGAAGGTGGCGTAGACCTGCGCGCCGCGGTCGGACGTTCGGCGGGCCGCGGCGTCCACGACGGGCGGGCTGGCCAGCTCGTTGCCGGCGCGCACGGCGTCCTCCGGGGACGGCGAGTAACGCAGCCGGCTCGCGGTCCGCGCGATCGTTCCAGGCGGCGGTCCCTGGAGCGCGCGGCCGTTGCGGAACGATCGCGAGAGGTCGAACGATTCGGCCGCCACCGGATACATCATCTCGGGCAGAAAATCCCGCGGGGGCGCCGACGGGTCCGCGCGTTCGAGCAGGGCGTTCGCGCCCAGCGTGCCCAGGAGAACGGCCGCGAGCAGGACGTTGAGAACCTTCATCGGCGCGGCTCCCCGGGGTCGATTCGCTCCTGGACGTCCAGAGCGTGGTGCTCCACGAACAGCGCGCGGATCCGATCGCCCGTCATGGCGCCTCCCTCGTCCCGGACCACCAGCGCGAAAGAGTCGTCGGTGACGCGCGGGTGCGGGGCATGCGGCTTTCTCCCGGGGCGCAGCCCGGACACGGCGAGGAAGGCACCCACCGTCGCCAGCCCGGCGAACAACACCATCACCTCGAAGGTGATGGGCACGAACGCGGGCAGCGAGTTGTGCGGCTTGCCGCCGACGTTCAGCGGCCAGTCCACCATCGCCGTCCACAACTCGAACCACAGCTTGAGGACGGCGCCGCTCAGGCCGGCGATCAGGCACACCCACGCCAGCCGCGACGGCGGGAGTCCCATCGCCTTGTCCAGGCCGTGCACGGGGTACGGCGTGAAGACGTCCACCACGCTGAGCCCGGCGCGCCTTGCCGCGGCCGTGGCGGCCACCACGTCCTCGTCACGCGAGAAGAGGCCGACGACCTGGCGCGCGCTCATCGCTGCTCCTCGTAGGCGGCGTGCCGGTGGGCCGCCGCGTGGTGCCGCTCGTGGGCGATCACGCCCTTGACTTCCGCCATGGCGATGACGGGGAGCACGCGGCAGAAGACCAGGAACAGCGTGAAGAACAAACCGAAGCTTCCCACGAGTGTCGCCACCTCGATGATCGTCGGCGAATACCCGCCCCAGCTCGATGGCAGGAAGTCGCGGTGCAGCGACGTGACGATGATGACGAACCGCTCGAACCACATCCCGACGTTGACCAGCAGCGACACCACGAACACGGCGCCCAGGCTGCGCCGCACCTTCCGGAACCACAGCACCTGCGGCACCACCACGTTGCAGCAGACCATCGTCCAGTACGCCCAGCCGAAGGGGCCCATGGCGCGGTTGAGAAACACGAACTGCTCGTACGGGTTGCCCGAGTACGCCGCGGTGAAGAATTCGGTGAGATACGCCAGCCCGACGATCCCGCTCGTGAGGATGACCAGCTTGCACATCACGTCCACGTGCCTGGGCGTGATGTAGTCCTCGAGGTGCATCAGCATGCGCGCGAGGATCATCAGCGTGAGCACCATCGCCATGCCGGAGAAGATCGCGCCGGCGACGAAATACGGCGGAAAGATGGTGGCGTGCCAGCCCGGAATGACCGACGTCGCGAAGTCCCAGCTCACGATGGTGTGGACCGAAATCACGAGCGGGGTGGCGAGGCCGGCGAGCAGCAGGTACACCAGCTCGTAGCGGTGCCAGGTGCGGAACGATCCATCCCAGCCGAAGCTCAGGATGGTGAAGAGCTTCTTGCGCGCCCCTTCGGGGAGCCGGTCGCGCACCGTGGCCAGGTCCGGCATCAGGCCGATGAACCAGAAGGTCGCGGAGATGATGAAATACGTGGAGATGGCGAAGGCGTCCCACGCGAGCGGCGATCGGAAATTGATCCACAGCGAGCCGCGGAAGTTCGGGTACGGAAAGATCCAGTACCCGAGCCACGGCCGGCCCATGTGAATGAGCGGAAAGACCCCGGCGCACATCACGGCGAACAGGGTCATCGCTTCCGCCGCGCGATTGACCGAGGTGCGCCACCGCTGCCGCAGCAGGAACAGGATCGCGGAGATGAGCGTCCCCGCGTGGCCGATGCCGATCCAGAACACGAAATTCGTGATGTCGAACGCCCAGCCGACGGTGTTGTTCAGTCCCCACGTGCCGATGCCGGTGAACAACTGGTAGGTCTCGGCGGCCACCCCCACGGCCAGCGCCGCCGCCGCCACGAGGAACGCGCCCCACCACGCGAGCCCCGGGCGCCGGTCCATCGGGGCGCACACCTCGCGCGTGACCTCGGCGAATGTCTTGTCTCCCTGGATGAGCGGCGCCTGGACGCGGGGGGACGGAAGGTCCCGTCGCTCGACGCGGGGAACGACCCCGTCGACCGCGAGCGCGGTGTCGAGGCTACCCATGGTGCCCGTCCCCCGCATCTGGCGTCCCCTGACGTACCAGCTTCAGGTACCCGATTGACGGTCGCACGTTCAGCTCCTCCAGCACCCTGTAGGTCCTCGCACCGCCCATCAGCCGCGACACGCGGCTCTCCGGATCGTTCAGATCGCCGAAGACGATGGCCTGTGCCGGGCAGGACTGCTCGCAGGCGGTCTTGATCTCGCCGTCGCGGAGCGGCTCGCCGCGGCGCTTCGCCTCGATCTTTCCTTCCTGGATCCGCTGCACGCACAGCGTGCACTTCTCCATGACCCCGCGCGATCGGACCGTCACGTCCGGGTTGAGCATCAGCGTCTCGGTGCCTTCGCCGTGCGGGTACTCGAACCAGTTGAATCGTCGCGTCTTGTAGGGGCAGTTGTTCGCGCAATAGCGCGTGCCCACGCAGCGGTTGTAGACCTGCTGGTTGAGCCCTTCGCTGCTGTGGACGGTCGCGACCACGGGGCAGACGGTCTCGCACGGCGCGTGCTCGCAGTGCTGGCAGAGCATCGGCTGCTGCGCGATGTGCAGCCCGTCGGCGTCCTCCGAGAAGTACCGGTCGATCCGGATCCAGTGCATCTCGCGGTTGCGGCGCACTTCGTCCTTCCCGACCACCGGGATGTTGTTCTCCACCTGGCAGGCGATCACGCACGCGCCGCAGCCGGTGCACGCGTTGAGATCGACGGTCATGCCCCAGCGATGCCCGCTGTACGGGTGATCCGAGGGCCAGAGATTCGCGGCCTCGGCGGCATGTTCCTCCTCGTGTACCGCAAGCGCCGCCAGGGAGATCTCCTGGACGATCGGCCGCCGTCCGCCTCCGGCGGGCGCCAACCTGGCGGGGACGGTCAGCGTGTGATGATCCTGCGTGCAGGCGAGCGGATGCGTGCGGCCGACGCTGGTGATCTGCACGCCGCCGCGCTCGTAGCGCAGCAACCCCCCCTCGAACCGCAGCAACGGCGCCGCGTTGGTGCCGACGCGGCCGTTCGATCCGACCGTGGCGTGGCTGCCGAACCAGTGATGTCCGACGTTCCGGAACCGCTCGGTCATCGCGCCGCCGTAGCCGACCGCAACCGCCACGACGCGGTCGTGCTGCCCGGGTTGAACCAGAACTGGAAGCTCGAGACTGTCGCTGCCGGCGGCAATCCGCACGACATCGCCGTTGGCGATGCCGGCCAGGTCCGCAGCGGCAGGCGACACGCACGCGTAGTTGTCCCAGACCACCTTGGAGACCGGATCGGGCAATTCGTGCAGCAACGGGTTATAGGCGTGCTCGCCGCCGAGAATCGCGGGTTTCGCGTAGAGCACCAGCGTCATGCCGGACGGGCGCGCGGCCACGGGACCGCCGGCCGTCGAAGGGGATGCCGCCCGGCGCGTCACCGGCGCGGGCTCCACGGTGGCGAAGCCCGCGCGGACCGATGCGTCCCAGAACGCCTCGAAGTCGCCGCCGGCGCTTTGCCTCGGGAACACCCGCTCGCGCCACGTGTCGCGGATGATTTCGCGAGCGGAGCGCGGGGCGCCGCTCCACGCCGCGAGCGTTTCGACACACGACCGCGTGTCGCCCAGCGGCGCGACGACGGGCTGGGAAACGCCCACGACTCCCGCCAGCGGTTCGCCGTCGCCCCACGCCTCAAGAGGATGATGGTCGGGGCACACGATACGCGCGGCGGCCGACGTCTCGTCCTGCCGTCCGGCAAAGCTGACGAGCAGCGGCACGCGCGCCAGCGCCTCGGCACCGGGCAGGTCGAACAGCGGGTTCGCGTTCCATACGAGGAGCGCACCGATCTTCCCGGCGCGCGCGTCCGCGATCAGCGTTTCGACGGCGCGGTCGCTCCCCTGCCGCTGCCGTGAGAACACGACGAGGTCCAGCGTGGCGCCGTAGTTGCCGAGCGCCGCGTTGATGCGGTTGCAGAGCACCTGCACGTCCAGGTCCTGCGCTCCCGCGATCACGAGACTGCGAGCCGGGGCCGCGACGAGCCGCGCCCCCAGCTCGCGCGCCAGGTCGCTCCCCGCGCCGCGCCCTTCGACAATCGCCGCGAGGTCGTGTGCGAGCTGCGCGATCTCGTCGGGCGCGGCGGCAATCCGCCGGTCCGCCTTCCCTCCCGTCAGCGACACGCGCGATTCGACCTGGACGTGCCACGACCCGGCGCCACCCTCCGGCCGGCGACGCCGGGCATAGCCCTCCGTGAACCCGCCCGGGGAGATCCATGTTCCGAGGAAATCGGCATCCAAACTGACGATGACCTCGGCGCGATCGAACAGATAGCGCGGCAGCACGCGGGCGCCGTGCGTCAGCTCATGCGCGTCCAGGATGGCGGACGCAGAAAGAGCGTCGTACTCCACGTGCGCGCCATCATCGAACCGCGCGAGAAAGCGCTCGATGGCCGCGCGTGCGGCCGGCCCGTGGACGGTGGACGTCAGCACGCGTACGCCCCGGCCCGCGGCGGCCGCCGCAGCCAGCCGCGACCCAATCTCGCGATCCACCGCCGCCCAGGACGAGGGACGGCCATCGATGAGGGGCGCGCGGAATCGCCGCGCGTCATACAGGCCGAGCAGCATGCTCTGGCCAACGGCGCAGACACCTCCGGCGGACACTGGGTGGGCCGGCGCTCCCTCGATCTTGATCGGACGGCCGTCGCGCGTCTTCACCAGCAGGCCGCATCCCGCCGCGCACCCACCACAGGTCGTGGCGTAGGTTGCCGCCGTCCCGGGCACGAGGCCGTCAGGCTGCGAGAGATACGGAACCGCGTGGCGCACCGGCGCGCGGCTGCACGACGAGGCGAGCGCGCCCGCGGCGCCGAAGCCCGCCAGCTTCAGAAAATCCCGCCTCGACGCGCCCGCGGCCGGTTCCGGGAACTCCGCACTCGCGCGCGCGAGGTACTCCCCGCCGCCCTCGCGCTCCTCGAGACTCTTCCAGAACGTCGTCGACATCGGTCCTCAGTAGTGGCAGGTCGAGCAGTCCGTCGATGGCGCCACTCGCCGGCCGTTGATCCCCTTCGCCGCGGCGTCGCGATGACAGTTGACGCACCAGCCCATGCTCAGGTCGGACACCTGGCGCACCCGCTCCATCGTTTCCACGGGGCCGTGGCACGTCTGGCAACTCACGCCGGCGCCAACGTGGGCTCGATGATCGAAGTACACGAAGTCGGGCAGGTTGTGGACGCGGGTCCACGCGATGGCACGCGGCAGCTTCGACGGGTCGCGCGTCATCCCGGCGTCGAGGCCGAGCGCGTCGTACAGCTTCTGCAGATCGGGCGACACCACCGGCCGCACGGGCCTCTTCTCGCTGGCCGCCGCTTGCTCCTCCGCGCGGATCGCACCGACAGGCGCGGTGACGAAGCGGTGGCAGTTCATGCAGACCGCCGCGGCCGGCACGCCCGCGTGGCGGCTCTTCTCCGCGTTGGAATGGCAGTACTGACAAGCAATCTGCAGCTCCCCCGCGTGGAGCCGGTGCGAGTACGCGATCGGCTGCGCCGGTTCGTATCCCTGGTGATTGGCCGGCAGATGCACCACCGATCGCCGCGCGGCGAGCAGGCTCACGCTGAACGCGAGGCCGGACACGAGCACGATGGTCGTGATTCGACGTCCCATGTCAGTTCCGGACCGGGGCGCGCGCCGCCATCGCGCTCCCGATCGGCGCCGGCGCGTCCGCCATGTACTTGAGGAGCCACGCCATCGTCAGCGAGACGAGCGCGAGGAACACGAAGACGATGAACCCGATCGAGTAGCCTTTCGGGCCGAGGTCCTTGACCGCGAACGCCAGCATCGGCGGGATCGCGAACCCGCCGAACGCGCCAAGGCCCCCTACCCAGCCGGCGGCGCCGCCCACCGCGGTCGGGACCGCCTGCGGGACGATCTTGAAGACCGCGGCGTTGCAGATCCCCATGCCGACGGCAAGGAGCAGCACGCCAGGCAGCGCCAGCTCGAACTCGCGCGCGTTCACCATCACGAGCGCCCCGGCAAGCATGATGAAGAGCGAGAGAATCGCGGTGTTCTCTCCGCCTTCACGGAGGCGATCGGCGATGACGCCTCCCGCGATCCGGACGAGCGAGGTCAGCACCGAATACCCGCCGGTGAGCAGGCCGGCGGCGACGGCGGTGAGACCGTAGTACGAGTGCCAGTAGGTCGGCAGCCACGCCGTCAGCGCGATGAAGCCGCCGAAGCTCGTGAAGTAGATCGTGACGAGCGCCCACGTCTGCCACGTGCGGGCCGACGTGCGGAGGCTCTCGCGGAGGCTGTCGGCCGGGAACAGCTCCTGGCCGGCGCGCGCGGCCGCATCGCGCGCCGCGGCGGCGTCGAGTCCCGACGCGCGGAACTGGAAGTACGGCGAGTTGCGCGCGAGGAGGCCGTACGCGGCGGTGCCGAGCGCGAGCAGCGCGAGCCACGCCAGGTACGACCCGGCGAGCCCGAGCGAGGCCAGCGCGAACGGCAGCACGAAAGAGAACAACCCTGGCGCGAGATTGCCCGCGCCCGCAAACACGGCGAGCGCCCGCCCCTGTTGCGCCCGGGGAAACCAGTACGAGACCTGGCTGACGCCGACAGCAAACGTCGCGATGGCGCTGCCGCAAAGAAGCGCCAGAACGAGCAGCAGAGGGAGGAGCTGCGGCGTCAGCCGGGCCGGATACAGGAACAGCACGACGGCTGCGACGCCGGCCATTCCCACCGTGGAGGTGAGGAGTAGTGCGAGGAACGGCTTCCGCGGGCCGCTGGCATCCGCCCAGGCAGCGCAAGGGATGCGGAGCAGCGATCCGGAGAGGGCCGGCATGGCGACGAGAAACCCGACCGCCATCGGGCTGAGGTGCATCACTTCCTGGAACCGGGCGGCGGTCGTGCCGAACAGGGCCACGGCCGCAAAGCCGATGAAGAACCCCAGGGTGGCGCTGAAGAGCGTGCCCGACGGGCTCCCCTGCGTCGTCATGACGCGGCCTCGGTCCCGCGATACCACCGCACGACCTGCGGTCGGCGCCAGAGATAGGGCAGCGGCGCAACCAGGATGTGCACGAGGCGCGAGAACGGCGCGAAGCCGACCAGCAGCCAGGCGTTGATGATGTGCACCTTGACCAGCCACGGCATCACGCCGACGGAGACGAGATCGGGGTTGAACGTGAAGAGCGACCGCAGGTAGGGCGCGGCAGTCGCCGCATACCACGACGATCCCCACGGATACATGATCGCGACCGCCACTCCGCTCGCAGCCTGGACCAGCAGCAACGTGAGGACGACCCAGTCGGGCCCGCTCGTCACGCGCAGCAGCGCGGTGACACTCACCCTTCGGACGATCGCCGCAACCAGGCCGATGAGCGTCAGCAGCCCGAACGCGATGTAGAGACGCAGCGGGTGACTGTTCCAGAGCAGCACGGAACGCGGCACGAGGAGCGCGACCAAGTGCCCCACCAGCACGACGATGATCCCGTAGTGGAACGGGACCAGCCCCCAGAAGTGCTGCCGGTTCTCGAGGAACTGCGACGACAGGCTCGAGTAGCCGAAGCGCCCGCGCCGATCCCGGTAGCGCGCGATGGTCCCGATGAAAAACAGCGCGAGCGCCAGGTACGGCAGCACGCCCAGGAGGAACAGGTTCAGCGGTGTCGCGTCAGCCATGGCGGCCTCCTGCGGCGACGGCCTCCGCCGGTGCACCGGCCGCCAGCACGTCGATTACGCCGCTCACGAGCGGCGCGAACGTGCCGTCCTTCGGCAGGCCCGTCGCGATCTTCCCGAGGGCGGGAACCAGGAATCGATCGATGAAGGCGCGCGCGTCCGCCGGCGCGAGGCGCGCCACGAGCGGCAGCACGTGAAGCAGGTGGTCCGGCAGCTCCCCCGTCTCCGGAACGCCGGCTTCGCGCAGCCGGCGGCGGATGTCCACCATGAATTCGCCGCGCTCGTACTGCTCGCCGAACAGGTGCCACCCGATTTCGAGCGTCGACGCGGGGTTCAGATCGAACGCCTGGATGAATTGCTCCTGCAATTCGCCGGTGGACAGCCGGGCGACGGCGTCAGCGAACTCCCGGATCGGCGCCGAGCCGGTTTCGGCGGCGCAGCGCCCGGCCCTCGCGGCGTAGGCTTCGTCCGGGTAGCCGAACAGCGGCGCGAACAGATCGATCGCCTCCATCACAACCCCCGCTGCGGCGGCGCCGTGAAGCCGAATCCCACGCTGCCCTTGTGCTCCATCGGATCCTCCAGCATCTGCAGCGCCTCCTCCCGGTGCATCGGGGGGATCACGAACCGGTCGTCGAACGTGCAGAGCGAGGTGAGGCGGTAGATCGCCTCCGCCTGCGCCACATCGCAGTCCGCCTCGCGCAGCATGCGTTCGGCGGTCGCCATGTCGACGTCCCCGACCGTCACCGCGCGGCGGTACCACCGCACCGCCTTCTGCTTGCGAAGCGCGTAGCGCACCTTGCCCTCGTGCCCCGCGCCGAACAGGTTCGCCAGGAACTTCATCGGCACGCGCGCGCTCTCGATGTCGTGGAACAGCTCCTCGGTGGAGCTGTTCGTCACACCGTCGTTGCGGTTCGCCATGACGGGGGCCATCGGCGGCACGTAGAAGAGCATCGGCAGCGTCCGGTACTCGATATGCGGCGGGAGCGCGATCTTCCACACCTTGACGAACTGGTAGACCGGCGATCGCTGCGCCGCGTCGACGACCGACGGGTGAACGCCGTTGGCGATGGCGGCATCGATCACCTTCGGATCGAAGGGATCCAGCACCATGTCGCGCTGCGCCCCGACCAGTTCCTCGGCCGGAAGGGAGGCGGTGGCCTCGATCCGGTCCGCGTCGTAGAGCAGCACGCCCAGGTAGCGGATGCGGCCGACGCACGAGTGGAAGCACGCCGGCGCCTGCCCGGTCTCGAGTCGCGGGAAGCACAGGATGCACTTCTCGGACTTTCCGGTGCTCCAGTTGAAGAAGACCTTCTTGTACGGACAGGCCGCGATGCACGCGCGCCACGCGCGGCAGCGCGTCTGGTCCACGAGCACGATGCCGTCTTCGCCGCGCTTGTACAGCGCGCCCGACGGGCACGCCGCGACGCACGCCGGATTCAGGCAGTGATTGCAGATCCGCGGGAAGTAGAAGAACACCAGCCGCTCCACCGCGAACAGCTGCTGCCGCTGCTCCTCGGTGAGCCCGTCCAGGTTGCGGTCGTGCTCGGCATAGATCGGCGATCCGCCGAGATCGTCATCCCAGTTCGGCCCCGATTCGATCTCGCACGGCTCGCCCGTCACCATCGAAATGGGGCGCGCGGTCGGCTGGTCCGGGCCTTCCGGCGCGGTGAACAGGTGCTGGTAGTCGTACGTCCACGGATGGTAGTAGTCATCCATGGTCGGCAGGTTCGGGTGATGGAAGATGTTCGCCACGCTCTTCGCCTTGCTCTGCGAGCGCAGCCGCAACGTGCCGTCCACCACTTCCCAGCCGCCGTTGAATTGCTCCTGGTCCTCCCACGCCGTCGGATAGCCGGTGCCCGGCTTGGTCTCGACGTTGTTCCACCACATGTATTCGGTGCCCTTGCGGTCGGTCCAGATGTTCTTGCACGCGATGCTGCAGGTGTGGCACCCGATGCACTTGTCCAGGTGAAACACCATCGAGATCTGCGATCGCACGTTCATCGCCGCGCTCCTCACCACACCAGCCGCGGCAGCTTGCGCACCAGGACGTGCGTGTCCCGGTTGCAGCCGGTCGGGCCCCAATAGTTGAAGTGGAACGTGAACTGCCCGTACCCGCCGACCATCAGGTTCGGCTTCAGGCGTGTTCGCGTGAGGCTGTTGTGCCCCCCCGCCCGGCGGTTGTTCCGGAGCGGGGACCGGGGCACCGACAGCGTGCGCTCGGGCGAGTGGTACTGGATGCACACGCCGCGCGGAATCCGCGCGCTCACGACGGCGCGCGTCACCACGACCCCGTTGTCGTTGTGGATCTCGACCCAGTCGTTGTCCGTGATGCCGATGGACACCGCGTCGCGGTCGTTCACCCACAGCGGCTCCACGCCGCGCGACAGCGTCATCATCCGGTGGTTGTCGCCGTACGTCGAATGGATGTGCCATTTGCCGTGCGGCGTCAGGTAGTTGAGCGTGAGCGTCGGCCCCTCCTCCTGGCTCACGTCGATGTCCGCGTAGTCCTTCGGCTGCGGCTTCGGCTTGTAGGTCGGCAGGTGCTCGCCGAAGTCGAGATAGCCGGGATGATCCAGGTAGAAATGCTGCCGGCCGGTCAGCGTGCGCCACGGCACCCGGCATTCCACGTTGTAGGTGAACGGGGAGTACGGCCGCCCGTCGTCAATCAGCCCGGACCACATCGGGCTGTTCACGAAACGCTGCGGCCGGGACTGGAGGCCCTTGTAGTCCACGCGCACGCTGCGTGATTTCTCGGCGAGGTGCGTCAGCGGCAGCCCGACGCGCTCCTCCATGTTCTTGTAGGAGCGGTACGCCAGCTCGCCGTTGGTCACCGACGCGAACTCGAGGATGACGTTACAGGCCTCCTCGTCGCTGCGAATCGACGGGTACGACTGGCCGTCGAAGGTCACGCGAGGACCCCGCGCGACCGCCTGATCGTAGAAATCGTCGGCGGCGTACCGCGTGCCGTGCGCGCCAAGGCCGCCGCTGCGCACCAGCGGGCCGAACGAGACGAACTGGTTGTAGATGTTCCGGTAGTCCCGCGTCACCACCTTCAGCCCGGGCATCGTCTTGCCGGGAATCGCCTCGACTTCCCCGGCCATCCAGTCCCGGATCGCGGGCTGCGCGATTTCCGCCTCGGTGTCGTGCGCCAGGGGGGACGCCACCACGTCCCTGACCGGCCCCGGGAAGTGGTGCGGCGCCAGCTCGGAGACTTTCTTCGCCACCTCGCGGAAGATCTGCCAGTCGCTCTTCGACTCCCACGACGGCGGCACGGCCTGCGACAGCGGGTGGATGAAGCTGTGAAGGTCGGTCGAGTTCAGGTCCGCCTTTTCGTAGAACGTCGCGGCCGGCAGCACGATGTCCGAGTACAGCGCGGAGGTGTCCATCCGGAAGTTCAGATCGACGACGAGGTCCATCTTTCCGGACGGTGCGTGCTCGTGCCAGGCGATCTCCTTCACCGACCCGGCCGCCACCTCGCGGGCGATCTTGTTGGTGTGCGTCCCGAGGTAGTGGTGGAGGAAATACTCGTGTCCCTTGGCGCTCGACATGAGCGCGTTGCCACGCCAGATGAACCAGACGCGCGGCCAGTTCGCCGGGGCGTCGGGGTCGGACACCGCGAACCCGAGGCGCTTCGATTTCAGCTCGCCGACAACGTGCGCGACGATCTCGTCGGGCGTGCTCGCGCCGGCGGCAACCGCGTCGGAGGCCACCTGGATCGGGCTCTTGTCGAACTGCGGGAAGAACGGCAGCCAGCCGTTGCGCACCGCCTGCACCTGGATGTCGGCCGTGTGCCCCTGCGCGAGCGAGCGGTGACCGTTCGGCGGCGGCACGGTGTGGTAGTCGGTGAAGTCGCGCTCGTACCGCCACTGCCCGGTGTGGATGTAGTGCCAGCTCGGCGCGTTCTGCAGGCGCGCGGCCGGATGCCAGTCGCGGCCGAACGCGATCGCCGACCACGGCTCGGCGGGCGCGAGCTTCTCCTGGCCGACGTAATGCGCGAGCCCGCCACCGTTGACGCCGACGCACCCGCAGAACATCAGCGCGTGCATGGCGGCCCGGTACATCAGGTTGTTGTGGTACCAGTGATTGATACCCGCGCCGATGATGACCGTGCACTTCCCCTTCGTCCGGCGCGCGGTGTCTCCCCACTCGCGGGCGAAACGGATCAGCGTGTCCCGCCCCATTCCCGTGTACTTCTCCGACCACGCCGGCGTATACGGCGACAGCTCATCGTCGTAGTCCGCCGGGTACGCGCCGCGCAGGCCGCGGGAGACGCCGTACTGCGCCATCAACAGGTCGTACACGGTGGTGACGGTCGCGACCGTGCCGTCGGCGAGCGCGAGTTTGCGCACCGGCACCTCGCGCCGGAGGACGTGCGCTTCGGAAAAATCGTCGAAGAGGACCGGCGCCGTGTGCTCCCCAAGGAAAGTGAGCGCGGGATCGATCGCCGCGCCCGTCTTGCCGTCCTTCAGCTCGAGGTTCCACTTGCCTTTCTGCTGCGCCCAGCGGAACCCCGCGGAGCCCATCGGCATCTTCGGCTGCGCCGCCGTGGCGTCCCACATCAGGAACTGCCAGTCGCCGTTCTCCACGTCCGAGTACTCCGCCAGGCGGTTGGCACGCAGCAGCTGGCCGGGGCGCCAGTCGCTCCCCGACTTCGTCAACTCGACCAGGAGCGGGGCGTCGGTGTAGCGCTTCGTGTAGTCGAGGAAGTAGGGATCCTGCCGCTCGTGGTGGAACTCCTTCAGCAGCACGTGATTGACCGCCATCCACCAGGCGCCGTCCTGGCCGGCATTGAGCGAGATCCACTCGTCCGCGTACTTCGCCACCTGGTTGAAGTCGGGCGCGAAGACCCACATCTTCGAGCCGTTGTGGCGCGCCTCGGCGGCGAAGTGGCAGTCGGGGGTGCGCGTCATGTTCAGGTTCGAGCCCATGACGGCGAGCAGCTTCGCGTTGTACCAGTCAGCCGACTCCTGCACGTCTGTCTGCTCGCCCCACGCTTCGGGCGATGCCGGCGGCAGATCGCAGTACCAGTCGTAAAAGGAGAGCGACACGCCGCCGATCAACTGCAGGTAGCGCGCACCCGACGCGTAGCTGATCATCGACATCGCGGGAATCGGGGAGAAGCCGGCGATGCGATCCGGGCCGTAGGTCTTGATGGTGTGGATGTTCGCCGCCGCGATCATCTCGAGCGCCGTGTCCCAGTCGAAGCGGCGGAATCCTCCCTTGCCGCGCGCCTGCTGCCACCGTGCGCGCTTCTGCGGGTCCTCGACGAGCGACCGCCACGCCTCCACCGGGTCGTCGTGCTCGGCGCGTGCCTGCTTCCACAGGTCCAGGAGCGCGCCGCGCACGTACGGATAGCGCACGCGAATCGGGCTGTAGAGATACCAGGAATACGAGATGCCGCGCTGGCAGCCGCGGGGCTCGTACGGCGGGATGTCACCCTGCAGCAGCGGGTAGTCCGTCTGCTGCATCTCCCACGTGACGATGCCGTCCTTCACGTAGATCTGCCACGAGCACCCGCCCGTGCAGTTCACACCGTGCGTACTGCGGACGATCTTGTCGTGCTGCCAGCGGTTCCGGTAGAACTCTTCCCAGCTCCGGAGCTGCGCCTTCTCTTCGTCTTTGATCCACCGCACGTTGCGATTCGACATTACGACCTCTTCGCTCGCTCGACGAGCGCCCGGCGAACGCTGCGGAAGCGATGTTTCCACGCGGAATCCATGACGACGAGGCCTGCCGCCGCGAAGCCGAAGCCGAGCACCACGAACGCCGTGAGGCCCGCGCGGTTGTCCTGGCCCCCCTGGCGGGCGCTCTGCTCGAAGTAGGCGACGAGCGGGGCGATCTCGACCTGTGCGAGCGCGCGCGTCGCAAACACCGACCGCATGGTCGGCGTCGCCGGCGCGCCGAGCCAGGCCGTCAGCCCCTGGCGGCCGCCCAGCCGCTCGAAGACCCGCGTCAGGTCCGGTGCGAGCTGGCCGCCGCCAAGCCCGCCAACGCCGCGCACGGTGTGACACGACACGCATGACGGCCCGCGATTCGCCAGGCGCTGCCGCCCCGTGAAGATCGCGGCGCCGGCCGCGACGTCCGCTGGCGTGAACGGGCGCGTGCCGACTTGCGCGCCGGCAGACTGCGACGGCCCCTGCCTTGACTCGGCCTCGATGAAATCGAGCAGCGCCTCGATGAGCGCGGGCGTGAGCGTGGGCAGCGCCGGCATAATGACGCCGCGCGCCTCCTCGACCAGCCTGGCCGCATACGCGTCGCCGCCGTCGATCACGCGCTGCGGGGCTGCGACGAACCGCGCGAGCCAGGCTCGATCCCGTCTCGTCGCGACATCTTTCAGATCCGGACCGGTGAGCCGGCCGTTTCCGATGGTGTGGCAGGCGGCGCAGTTCTGATGGAAATACGCCGCCGCGTCCTGCGCCGCCGCTGGCGGCGCGGTCGCGAGCCACAACCACGTCGCCGCCGCGAAGGTCGTCGACAACCGGGCTTTCACAGGACGCTCCCTCCTTCCGGGCCGCGCGCGGCGTTCGAGACGAGCACCGCGAGCGTCGTGGTCTCCAGGAAATCGGTATAGATCTCCTTGACGTGCTTCCAGTTGTCGTGCGCCGCACAGGCTCTGGCCTCGCCGCACGGATGGTCGGGATCGAGCAGGCACCCGTCGGCGGTGCGCGCCTTGTCGAACAACTCGACGATGTCGATCAGGCGGACTTCTTCCGGCCTGCGCTGCAGCCGATAGCCGCCGTGAGTTCCCCTCGTCGCCGCGATGAATCCTGCGCTGCCGAGCGTCCAGAGAATCTTGGAAAGGTAGTTGGGCGGAATCCCGGCGATCTTTGATAAGTCTCTGCCAAGCAACGATTTACCTTCTGGCATCCCGGCCAGGTTGACGAGGGCGCGGAGTGCGTAACGGGTTGTCGCGGACAGCATTGTTGACTTCTGGATGAAGAAGTATATTCATTGCGTCCCGGCCGTCAAGACCAACGTGTGTCTTGGCCGGGCGGGGGGCCGGAGGTGCGGAAACTTCGGGCGGGAAATGCCGTAGATTCAAGCAGTGGGGCGCGCGGCGATGCGCGCCGCGGGGCTCTGTCTCTGAGGGTGCGGGAATGGCGCTCTACCGATCGCGCGACAGACGGATACTTGGCGGGGTGTGTGGCGGCATCGCGAAGTCGCTCGGCTGGACACCGACGCGCGTTCGCGTGCTGTACGTCATCGTGTCGATTCTCTCAGCCGCGTTTCCCGGCACGATCGTGTACCTGCTGTTGTGGCTGGCCGTGCCGCTCGAGCCGTGACGCCATCCGCGATCCGCGCGTCGGCGGGCCCACCATCAGCCGTCCGATCCGGCCGGTAACGTCCTGCCGAAGCTGCCGCCGTTCCGCCTCCGCCACATCGACGCGCCGCATCGCCGCGCGGATCTATGTTCACTATCATTCGTCACGGGCGCAGGGCGCGCGACAGCACCGTCCATGCCGCTTCGGCGTGCGCCGAGACATCCAGCGCGCCCCCACTCATAAACCACAGAATCGCGGCCGGCTGGATGAGACCCAGGAACATCACCGCCGCCGTCTGGGGATCCAGGTCCGCGCGGATCTCCCCTGCCACCTGCCCCTGCGACACGATGGCGGCAACGCCGTCCAGGTAGCCGCGAATGATGCGATAGATCTTCGACCGGCGCGAGGCGCGCCCGGCAAACGCCTCCTCTGAAAACACCACGCGCAGAACAGCCGCCTGGTTCGACGTCAGCAGCGCGACGTGGCGCTGCAGCAGCACGTGCAGCCGGTTCAAAGCGCCCGCCTGCTCCACGCCGACGGCCCGCACGTTTTCCATCAGTCGGTCGCGTACCAGGTCCAGCGCCGCGTCGACGATGTCGTCCTTGCTGCCGTAGTGGCGGTACAGGGCCGAGGGCACCAGGCCCACCCGCCGTGCCACGCCCGCGACGCTCAGGCCCTGCAAGCCGTGGTGGGCGATGAGGCTCAGCGCCGCAGTCGCAATCTGTTCCTGGCGGATGGCGGTGTCGCGTTTCTCGGTCATCGCACTCTGATAAATGTGAACCTATATTCACATGCTAGCCCGCTTTGCCGGCCCGCGTCAAACCCCGATTCTCGTCCCTCCTTCGGCGGCCTTTCCGGTGCTACACTCGGCTCCTTCCGGAGTTCCTGATGATCACCCTTCACACGCGCGTTCGTGCCTTCCTCGCCGCGGTCGCGGTCGCGGCGGCAGCCGTCGTCGGAGCTCAGACTCTGCCGGCCGAGCAACGGATCTCGACGCTCGCGAAGTACATCAAGAGCAGTTGGACGACGCTCGCGCGGTCCAACAGGACGCTGCACCTGGCCGCTCCCGATCCCAAGATGCACCGTCCGGCCGGCGAGCCGTCGCCGGTCTACGTCGCCCGCGACGAGGATCTCGAGCGGATCCGCAGGGAACTGCGCGCCGCGCTCACACCCCAGCAGCTGCGCACGATCGATCTGCGCCTGCTCCCCGCGCGCCTCGACGCGGATCGGCACGGGCTGCTCTATCTGCCGAAGCCGTACGTGGTTCCGGGCGGCCGCTTCAACGAGATGTACGGGTGGGACAGTTACTTCATCCAGGTCGGCCTCCTCGCCGAGGGCACCAGCGCGGAACTGGAGCTGGCGCGCGGCATGGTCGAGAACTTCGTGTACGAGGTCGAGCGGTACGGCACGATCCTGAACGCGAACCGCACGTATTTCCTCTCGCGCTCGCAGCCGCCCTTTCTCACCCGCATGGTCCTCGGCCTCTACGAGCGCACGCGCGATCGCGCGTGGCTGCGCCGGACGCTGCCGGCCATCGAGCGGTACTACACGTTCTGGACGACCGCGCCCCACCTGGTCGCGGAGCACGGGCTGTCGCGGTACTACGATCTCGGCGAAGGGCCGGCGCCGGAGGTCATCGCGGACGAACGAGACGCGGAGGGGCGCTCGCATTACGACCGCGTGCGCGCGTACTACCGCACGCACGACGTCACCGACTACGACGAGCGGCTTTACTACGATGCGGACGCGGATCGGCTGACCGACCTCTTTTACAAGGGGGACCGGTCGATGCGCGAATCCGGGTTCGACCCGTCGAACCGCTTCGGCCCGTTCAGCGTGGACATCATTCACTACGTGCCGGTCTGCCTGAACTCCCTCTTGTACGGGATGGAGGTGGACGCCGAACGCATCATGACCGAGCTGGGCGACACGGCGTCGGCACAGCGGTGGCGCGAGCGCGCGGGCGCGCGACGCGACGCCGTGAACCGGCTGCTGTGGAACGCGGAGCGCGGGCTGTATTTCGACTACAGCTTCAGGACGCGGCGCCAGCGCGAGTACGAGTTCGCCACCACCTTCTATCCCCTGTGGACCGGCATCGCCACGAAGGAGCAGGCCGCGAAGGTCCGCGCCAATCTCCCGCGGCTCGAGGCCCCGGGCGGACTGCTCACGAGCCTGCAGGTCACAGGCAGCCAATGGGACGCGCCCTTCGGGTGGGCGCCGCTGCAGCTGATTGCCGTGCAGGGGCTGCGGCGGTACGGCTTCAACGAAGACGCCGACCGCCTGGCGGCGAACTTCATCGCGCTCGTCACAAAGGAATTCGAGGAACACGGCACGATCGTCGAGAAGTACGACGTGCGGCGGCGCGAGTCCGACGTGGAGGCCGGGATCAAGTACGGCTACGCCGCGAACCAGATCGGCTTCGGGTGGACCAACGGCGTGGTGCTGCAACTGCTTGCCGAGATGCGGCAGCCGGTGGGGAGATAAGGGGGACAGTCACACTTTCCCGGGCATCAGCCCGGAAAGTGTGACTGTCCCCCTTTTCAGTTCAGAACGTGAACCGCAGCGCGAACTGGAAGTTGCGCATGGGGTCCTGGTTGCCGAAGGCGGTCGACGTGATGCGGCCCGCGTTCGGGTTCGGATTGCCGGGAACACCGACCTCGGAGTCCGGGTTCCCCAGGTTGACGTGGTTGAACAGGTTGACCGCCTCGATGCGCACCTCGACATCGCGTGCGGCACCGAGCCGGAAATGCTTGAACAGCGACGCGTCGGTGCGCCAGTAACCCGGCCCGCGCAGCGCGTTGCGCTTCAAGTTGCCGAACGTCCCCGGCGCCGGCCGCCCGAACGCGCTGCCGGGCGAACCGATGGGCGTCGTGTTGAACCACTGATCCTTGGTCTGCGGACCGTCCGGGTCCCCGATCAGGTCCGGCCTGTTCGGCCCGGTGTCGCGGTCCTGGAACGAGTTGCGATAGCTCACGTTGAACGGCAGCCCGCTGTAGATGAACGTGTTCGTGTTGAACTGCCATCCGCCGACGATCGCATCGACGACGGGGGACACGTTGCCGAGGAACATCCGGTCGCGGCCGAATGGCAGCTCCGCGACGATTGCGAGCACCAGATTGTGGGTCCGATCCCAGTCGGCCGGTCCCCAGTTCAGATCGCGGTCCCAGAAGAAGTAATCGCTCGACTCCTGCTGGGCGCGCTGCCAGGTGTAGTTGATCTGCGCGGAGTACCCGTGCGAGTAGCGTTTCACGAACCGCGCCTGCAGTGAGTCGTACGCGTTCTTCGCGCAGTTGCAGTAGAAGGCGAGGTCCTGCGTCCACCCGAAGGGCCCGCCGAGCGACGCGAACGTGCGGGTGCTGACCGCGCCGGCGAAGAACGGCCGCCGCAGGTCGCGCGGCACGCCCTGGAGGAATCCGTCCAGCGTGGGCGCGTTGGGATTCACGTCCGGCCCGTCGCCCGCGAACACCCGACGGCCGCGGTTGCCGACGTAACCCACCTCCACCGCGACGTCCGCCGTGAGCTGGCGCTGCACCGTGACGTTGAACGCGTCCACCGCGGGCGGGCGCTGCTTCTCGGGCAGGGCGCGCGCAAACACGCCGTTCGGCAGCGGGAACGTGCCGTCGGCCGGCACGTCGGGGAAGGCCGCGGCCGGCGGCCCGTTCCGCAGGTTGAACACCGCCGCGAAGTCGTTCGGCGGGTTGTTCTCCTGCGCCAGCAGCACGGGCAGGTTCTGCGTCACGGTGTGTCCGAACAGGGATCCGAAGACCCCGATGTCGTAGCTGCGGCCGAACCCGCCCCGGATGACCGTGCGATCGTCGAGCTGATAGGTGGCCCCGAGCCTGGGCGCCCAGTTGAGGCTGTTCTCGATGTCGCCGTTGATGCCCACGCCGCCCACGCCCGCGACCTTGATCTCACCGGTCTCGAGGTCCAGAAACCCGCCGTTGCCCGCCTCGTTGAGCGTCTGCGGATTGATGACGTCGAGCCGCAGGCCGTAGTTGAGCGTGAGCTTGTCGTTCACGCGCCACGTATCCTGCGCGTAGTAGAAGTGGCGCCATTGTTCCTCGCGCGCGTCGGTGCTCGAGGAGATGTAGCGGGTGAAGCGGCTGACATCGCCGAGCAGGAACGAGGCGAGTCCCAGCCCGCCGCCCCCGGGCCCGCTCGTGCGAGACGGCCGAAACGACAGCTCGCCCGAGCGGTGCCGATCGCTCGGCACGCGGAGGTTGTGCGCGCGCCGGACGTCCACGCCGAATTTCGCGGAATGGTTGCCGACATACCGCGTCCAGTTCGTGACGAACTGGAACTGCTGCTCGTCCTCGTCCAGCGGGCAGTTGCAGCGGCCGACGTTGTCGCCGAGACCGGACCCGAAGTCGAACCCTCGATCTCCCTCGAGGAAGAACGCCGGCAGGCCAGACGAAAACGTCGTGTCGTTATTGAGCCCTGGAATGCCGGCGTCCCGCGCCGGCGTCGTGCCGAAGTCCGAAGGCAGCACGTTGACGTGATAGCGGAACCAGCCGAAGCGGAAGTCCGCCACCCACTTGCTGGACAACAGATAGTCCACGCCGTAGGCGAGGCTCTGGTTGCGCGCGTCGGACACGCCGCCGAGGCTCACCAGTTCGTCGCCGCCGCCGGCGCCAAACGCCTGCGGCCCGTCCCGCAGGAAGTCGCCGAGGCTGTAGCGCCCGAACGTGTTCAGCTTGTTGCTCAGCCGCCCGTCGATCCGGACGTTGAACGAGTTCTCGTCGAACGTCTCGGAGCCCGACGCGACGAAGTTGTTCCGCGTGCCGTTGTCCAGGCCCGGCGCATTCGGCAGCGGCAGCAGTTTCAGCAGCGCGAGCGCCTGCGGCGACAGCCGCCCGCTCGGAATCACGTTGTTGGCGAACTGCGTCCGCTGGTTCGGGTTGTCGCTCGACGCCGGATCGAAGATCGCGACGCCGTACGCGCTGAGATCGCCGCGGCGCGCCGCTTCGGTCGGCACGGTCAGCAGCTTGGATCCGCCCACGTTGCTGCGCGTCCCCTGATAGTCGCCGAAGAAGAACCAGCGGTCGGAGCGGATCGGCCCGCCGGCCGACGCCCCGAACTGGTTCCGCGTGGTCTCGGGAATGAACCGGTTGGTGAGCGGATCGCGCTGGAACTGCGTGAACGGGTTGCGCGACTGAAAGCTGTCGTTCTGGTGGAACTCGAACGCGCTGCCGTGCAGCGTGTTCGTTCCGCTCTTGGTCTGGATCGACACCACGCCCGCCGTGGCCTGGCCGAACTCCGCGTCGTAGTTCTGCGACGTGATCTTCGTCTCGGCAATCGACTCCAGCGAGGGATTGATGACGATGATGCCGAGGATCGGGTCGCGGTTCTCGGTGCCGTCCAGCTGGTACGCGGTGCCGCTGAAGTGCTGTCCGTTCAACTGGATCTGCGTGGATCCCTGCGGGTTCTCGCTGGCGGCATGCTGCCACTGAAGCTGCTGCGTGCCCGGCGTCAGGAGAATGAACTTGGTGAAGTTGCGATCGAGGACCGGCAGCTCCGTGATCTCCTCGGTCGAGAACCGCGTCGAGACGTCGGCGCGATCCACGCGCAGCAGCGGGCTGCCGCCCGTCACTTCGACCGCTTCGGCGATATCACCAGGCGCGAGCGTGAAATCGATCGGCACCGTCGTGTCGACGCCGACGTTCACGACGGGGACGACGGCGGTCTTGAAGCCGGAAAGTTCCGCCTTGACCTCGTATGTGCCGGGCAGCAGGCGTTCCTTGAGATATCGCCCGCTCTCGTTGGTCACGACGGTATCAACCGTCTGGCGCTGCACGCTGGTGATCGTCACGGTCACGCCGGGAACCACTGCGCCCGACGCATCCTTGACCGAACCACTGATGCTGCCGTAGACCGCCTGCCCGGCGGCTGATGCGGGCGTGATGAGCGCCAGCAGAACACAGAGACACACCCGCACGACCCGAAACAGCTCCATGGACGCCTCCTCGCGGCTTAGAGGTCCTTGCTGCCCCGACAAGCGGCCATCCTAATGATGTGCATCACAGAGATCAAACTGAAATCCCAAGCTCAGCCGCCTTTTCTGCGTTTCTGCGATATAAGACACAGCTGTGCTTCGCCTGAGCGCTCGCCGCGCCGCCGCTGCCGTGCTGTTGAGTCTGGCTGTGCTGCAGGGCGGCCTCTCCGTTCGAGGCGCAGAACGGCCCACTCGTGACGCGCAAGAGTCGAGCGGCCTCACGCTCGCGCGCGCGGTCTCACCCGGCGCGTTCTTCGATGTGGTCGGCCGCCGCGCCGCGGTGTTCGGGTACGAAGATCGCCCGTTCGAAGTGTGGGTCTACCCCCTGAAGGTGCTCGACGACTTCTCCCTCGCGTTTGCGCTCGAGGGGTACCCGCTCGAAATCGCGGGGCGCGACATCATCAGCCGCATCGAGGTGCGCCCGGAAGCCACGACGTTGACCTACTCGCACGCCGCGTTCACCGTACGCGAGACAATCTTCGCGCCGCTCGACGAACCGGGCGTGATCGTGCTGCTCGACGTCCGGACCACGTTACCGATCCGGGTGACCGCCTCGTTCCGCCCGCGGCTCCGGCTGATGTGGCCGGCCGGCTCGATGACCCCCAACACGGGATGGGACGGGCGCCACCAGCGCTACACGCTGACCGAGGAGTCCGGGCGACTTGCGGCTGTCGTCGGATCTCCGGGAGCGCAGGAGGTGTCGCTGATGCCCTACCAGGAAGAGCCGCGCGACGTACCGGTACGGTTCGTCCGCGAGCTCACGCCGGCCGATGCAGAAGGATCGCCGGTGCCGATTGTCGTCACTGCGAGCACCGGCGGCCGGCGCGAGGCGGAACAGACGTACGACCGGCTCCTCGGGGCGGCGCCGTCACTCTACGCGCAGAACGTCCGCGCGTACCGGTCGCTCCTCGAACGCAGCGTCGACGTGCAGGTGCCCGACACGCGGCTCACCGAAGCGTTCCGCTGGGCCAAGGTGGGCGTGGACAAGGGGCTGGCGGCCAATCCTTCGCTCGGCACCGGCCTCGTGGCCGGCTTCCGCACGTCGGGCGAGAGCGAGCGCCCCGGCTTTGCGTGGTTCTTCGGCCGCGACGCGCTGTGGACGGCGTTCGCCATCGACGCGTATGGCGATTTCGCCACCACGCGGACCGCGCTCGAGTTCCTGGCGACGCACCAGCGCTCCGATGGCAAGATTCCGCACGAAATCTCGCAGAGCGCGTCGTTCATTCCGTGGTTCGAGGCCTATCCCTACGCATGGGCGAGCGCCGATGCGACGCCGCTGTTCGTCGTCGCGCACGCCGAACACTGGCGCGCGAGCGGCGACCGCGCGTTCCTCGAGCGATCGTGGAAGGCGATCGTCGGTGCGTACCGGTTTACCGCGGGGACCGACGCCGACGGCAACGGGCTGGTGGAGAACACCGGCGTCGGGCACGGCTGGGTGGAAGGGGGCGCGCTCTATCCGCCGCACGAGGAGATCTATCAGCAAGGCGTGTGGATCGCAGCGCTGGAGGGACTGGCGGAACTTGCCGACACGATGGCCGACGCCGCGCTGGCCGCCGAGGTGCGGGCGCGCGCGCGCCGCACGCGCGAGGCTCTGGAACAGCAATATTGGATGGCCGATCGCGGCTCCTACGCGTTTGCCACCGCCGTTCCCGCCGATCGCGCGCGAGAAGCGGAACCCGGCCCGAACCGGGAGCGGCGGCAGGGGCGCCTGGAGGAGCTGCGCACGGCACGCCTGATCGATGAAGACACCGTGCTGCCCGCGGTGCCGCTGTGGTGGGGACTGCTCTCCGGCGATCGGGCCCAGCGCCAGATCGATCGGCTCGGCGGCGGGGATCTCGCCACCGACTGGGGATCGCGGATCCTGTCCTCGCGCAGCCGGCTCTACGATCCGCTCTCGTACCATTACGGATCGGTGTGGCCGCTCTTCACGGGCTGGGCGTCGATGGCCGCGTACCGGTACGGCCGGCCGCACGTCGGTCTCCAGGCGCTCATGGCCAACGCGCTGCTCACGCGGCAGGGAGCGCTTGGATATGTCACCGAGTTGCTGTCGGGTGATGTCAACGCGGCGTTCGGCCGGTCGTCGCACCACCAGATCTGGTCGGAGGCGATGGTGATCACGCCGGTCGTTCGCGGGCTGCTGGGCGTGGAGGTCCGCGACGGCGGAGCCACCCTCCACGTCCGGCCGCAGCTGCCGGCCGACTGGGATCGCGCCGCGGTACAGCGCATCCCCGCCGGCGGCGCTTTGTTCGATATGAGGATCACGCGCGGGACAGGCCGCCTGGTCCTCGAAATCAGCCGGCGCACGCCTCGGCCGGGCGCGCTCCCGTCCGGCGCCGGTCCCGCGCGGCTGGTCGTCGCGCCGGCGTTTCCGCTGGACGCGGATGTGCGCGGCGCGCGGGTCAACGGGCGCAGCACCCGGATCTCGCGCAGGGACATGGGCGACGTCCAGTTCGCGGAAGTCGGCATCGCGTCGCCGCCCCAGAAGACCACGGTCGAATACGTCGTGCGGGGTGGAAGCGACGTGTATGTCCACCGCGAGGCGCCGGCGCCGGGAGACGAGTCGCGGGGCGTCCGGATCCTGAGGTCGCATGCCGCGGGCGATGGACTGCGGTTGACGCTCGAAGGACGCGGGGGCCAGGCCTACACGCTCGGCCTGCGCACGCCGCGCGAGCTGGCGCCATCAGCGCTGACGGGCGTGAGGATCGAAAGACGCCCGGGAGAAGATCCGCAGCTGCTGGTCACCTTCGAGGGGCCGGTCAAAGAGTACGTGCGCCGCGAGATCCTCATTCCCCTGAAATGACGCCTGTGCCCTCCTTGATCCGCACGACGCGCCGCACGGGGACGTCCGCGAACGTCTGCCGGTGACCGCTGGGCCAGCGCACTTCGACCGCATCGATGCGCTCCGCCTTGCCGAGGCCGAAGTGCAGCCGCAAGTCGTCGTGCGAGTAATAGCTCGACTGGCTGAGGACGGCGCGCGCCTGCGTGCGCCCGCCGGAGGTCACGAGCACCGTGGCACCCAGCGCCGACCGGTTCGACGTCGTTCCCTCGAGCGCGACCGCCACCCACGCATTCCCGCCGCGGTAGTCGTTTCGCAGCAGGGACGGCGGCTCGTTCATGTTCATCACCAGGACGTCGACGTCGCCGTCGTTGTCGAAATCGCCGAACGCCGCCCCCCGGCTCGAGTGCGCGGCTGACAGCGCGGGGCCGCTCGACGCGGTCACATCCTCGAAGCGCGCCCCGTCGACGTTGCGGAACACCACGCGCGGGCCGCGGTGAGGGTATTGAGGCAGCCGGCGCTCGACCTCCGGATACACGTTGCCGGTGACGTAGAACAGGTCGGGACGCCCGTCGTTGTCCAGGTCCGGCATGCCGGCGCCCCACTGGACGTGGCGGTTCTGCACGGCAAGCCCCGCGCCGGTCGCCGCGTCCTCGAACAACATGCGGCCCAGCCCCCGATACAGCGCCGGCACGTCGTCGGCAAAGTGCGTCTTGAACAGATCGAGGATCCCGTCCGTGTTGTAGTCGCCGACGGCCACCCCCATGCCGGCCTGCGGGTTGCCGTCTTCGCTGTACGCCGCGCCGCTCTCGACGGCGACATCGGTGAACGTGCCGTCGCGGTTGTTCCGGTACAGGATCGCCGCCGTCGAATCGGCTGCCACGTAGAGGTCCGTCCAGCCGTCGCCGTCGAAGTCGGCGGCGGCCGCGGTCATCGGGTACCTGCCGGTGACGCGCGAGATGCCGGAGGCTTGGCTGACGTCGGTGAACGTGCCGTCGCCGTTGTTCCGGTAGAAGAAATTGGTGTCGGTCGGCAGCCCCTTCGGTCCGCAGTTGACCGGAATGCCTTTCCAGTGGCAGTTCGCTCCCTGTCCCGGTTCCTGCGCCGCCGCGAGATCGAACACCAGGTAGTTCGCTACGAACAGGTCGAGATCGCCGTCGCGGTCGTGATCGATGAAGCTGCAGCCGGAGCCCCACCGCGTGCGCCCCGATGCGAGCCTTGCGGCGGCCGTCACGTCCTCGAACCGGCCGCCGCGGTTCCGCAGCAGCACGTTCTGACCGTAGTACGTCACGTAGAGGTCGGTCGAGCCGTCGCTGTCGTAATCGCCCGCGCACACCCCCGACGCCCAACCCACCTTGTCGATTCCCGCACTCCGCGTGACGTCCTCGAAGGTGCGGTCGCGGCGGTTGCGGTAAAGACGGCTGACGGGCGCGCGCGCCGGCGGAAACGTCGCGTCGACGCGCGCCCCTTCCTTCAAGCGCGTGCCGCTCAGCACGAGCGCGTCGAGCCAGCCATCGTTGTCGTAGTCCAGGAACGCCGCCCCGGCGCCATTCGTCTCGATGATGAATCGCTTCGTGTCCTCGCCGCCGTACACGGACGGACGCACGAGACCGGCGCGCGAAGCCACGTCCACGAGCGACACCTCCCAGGGCGGCGGCGCGGCCGGCTGCGCGCGGCCCCGTTCGGGTGCGGGCACGCCCAGGAGCAGGAGGAATGCCGCCGTCGCAGCCGTCGCCCGTCTCATCGCAGCCGCGCCCCCTGGAGGCGTTCGGCGATCTCGAACTCCCGCCTGGCCTCCTCGACGCGCCCCAACTGCTGAAGGAGCTGCCCGAGCAGATAATGCGCCGTGCGGTTGTTCGGATCGTACTGAACGGCGCGGCGCAACATCGCTTCAGCCGTCGCCGGCTGCCCCTTCCGCGTGTAGACCTTTCCAAGAAGGATGTACGGGCCGCTGTAGAACGGGTTCAGCCAGAGCGATCGCTGCAGCGCACCGGCGGCCGCGTCCCAGTTGGACTGGCGCACGTGGACGTCACCCAGCTGGTAGAACGCCATCGCGTCGCCTGGATTGAGCGCGATCTCTTTCCGCGTCAGCGTCGCGCTCTCCTCCAGCCGGCCGCGGAACATGGCAATCTGCCCGAGGAGCAGGTTCGCCCGCGGCAGATCCGGCTGCTTGTCCAGCGCCCGCTTCAGCTCGGCCTCCGCGAGCGGCTCGTGCTCCAGGCGAATCATCACCTGCGCCGCGAGCACGTGAGCGGCGGCGGAGGCGGGCGCCACGCCGAAGACCGCGGCCAGCGTTTCGCGCGCGCGGTCCGCCTGCCCCACCTGGATGTACGCCTGGCCGAGCACGTGTCCCAGCTCGAGGTTGTCGGCGGCCCATCGCCGCGTCGCCTCCAGGTGCGGCACGGCGTCGGCGAAGCGCCCCGTGAGGAACAATGACAAGCCGAGCACCTGCACGGCTTCGCGATGCTCGACGGAGCCGGCGGGCAGCGCGCCGACCACGCCGGTGAGCGTCGCGATCGCACGCGCGAAATCGTCCGCGTGATAGGCCGCCACGCCGAGCAGGTGCGCCACGGCGGGCGCCTCCGGCGTCCCGAGCGCTTCGAGGCGGGCGATCGCGTCGCGGGGCCGCCCTTCGTGAATCGCGCGCCGCGCCTCGGAGAGGGCGCGCGCGCGATCGAGCCGCCCCGCTTCTGCCGCGTCGGGCCGCGGCGCGGGCTGCGCCACGACGGCGACCGGAATTCCGAGCACCATCACGATCGCCGCCACGGCCGGCAGGCGCCGCGATCGGCTCACGGCCGTCCGCCTTCCGCTGCGCGCCCGGTACCTTCCTCGAGCGTCACGATTCGATCCGCCGCCAGTCCTGTCCACATTTCCGTGAGCCCCCCGGGCCACCGGACTTCCAGGCGATCCACCGCCGCGGCATCGGCCAGGCCGAAGTGCAGCCGGAGATCGTTCTGCGAATAGTAGCTGCCGCCGCCGCGCACCTCATCGATCTGCGTTTCGCCGCCGGCCACGACCGTCACGCGCGCGCCAATCGCGCTGCGGTTCGACGTCACGCCCACCAGCTTCACCGTCACCCAGTGCCGCCGGTTCCGCGAGTCGAGCCTGAACAGGTCCGGCGTATCGTGAACGTTATTGATGACCACGTCAGGATCGCCGTCGTTGTCGAGATCGCCGAACGCCGCCCCGCGCCCGGCCTTGGGCGTCGTCGCCGGCGGCCCGAGGCGGTCGGTGATGTCTTCGAACCGCCCGGTGCGCAGGTTGCGGTAGACGACCTTCCGCTGCCGGTACCCCGCCTCCGTCCGCAGCCCCTCGACTTCCGGATACACGTGACCGTTGACCAGAAACAGATCCCGCCAGCCGTCACGATCGAGATCGATGAACCCTACGCCCCAGCCGAGCCACCGCGTGTTGAGGCCGATGCCCGAGGCGAACGTGCGGTCGTCGCAGAACCCGTCGCCCGTGTTCGCGTAGAGCGTGGAGGTGTCGCCCGCGAAGTTCGTCTTGAAGATGTCGAACGTGCCGTTCCGATCGTAGTCCCCGACCGCCACGCCCATGCCGGCCTGCGGCTTGCCGTCCTGGCTGTACGCGCACCCCGATCGGATGCCGATGTCCGCGAACGTGCCGTCGCGATTGTTGCGATACAGCGCGCTCGGGTTCGAATCGTTGGCCACGTACACGTCCGTCCAGCCGTCGCCGTCGAAATCGAGCGTGCTGACGCCCAGGCCGTACGTGCCGCTCGCGCGCGAGATCCCGGAAGCATCCGAGACATCGGCGAAGCGTCCCTCTCCTGCGTTGCGGTACAGCACGTTCTTACCCCCCTGCAGGCCGGGAGGGCCGCACGCCACCTTCAGCCCCTTGTACAGGCACAGGCCGCTGTCAGGCACGGGCGCCGTCTTCAGATCGAGGTCGATGTAGTTCGCCACGAACAGATCGAGGCGCCCGTCGCGGTCGTAATCGAGGAACGCGCAGCCGGCGCCCCACCGCTCGCGCCGATCCAGCACGCCCGCCGAGGCGGTCACGTCGCTGAACGTGCCGTTGCCGTTATTGCGATAGAGGCGGTTCGGCCCGAAGTAGCTGACGAACAGGTCGGTGTCGCCATCGTTGTCGTAGTCACCGGCGCACGCCCCCTGGCCCCAGCCGCTCGCGGCGAGTCCCGCTTTCCCGGTCACGTCCTCGAACGTGCCGTCGCGGCGGTTGCGATACAGATGATTGGTGGGCTCCTGCCCCGGCGGGAAGCCCTCAAGGGTCGTGCCGTTGACCAGGAAGACGTCCAGCCAGCCGTCGCCGTCGTAGTCGAGCAGCGCAACGCCGCAGCCGGTCGTCTCGAGCAGGTACGTGTTCGACGCCCGGCCTCCGTACACCGTGGCCGCCGTGAGCCCCGCTGCGCGCGCCACATTGGTGAAGGCGAATCCCAGGTCTGCGGCGGGCTGCGGCGGCGCGCCCGCGGCGGGGATGCCCAGCGCGACTGGCGCGAGCGCCAGCGCACCGCACGCGGCACGAACGACAGAGAGACGGAGCACCGCGCTCAGTGCCTCCACCGCAGCCGCGGATTCAGCCGGCGCGCTTCAGCGAGGTGCGCCTGCGCCTCGTCGCGCGACCCCAGCTGCTCGAGCGCCGCGCCCAGGTGGAAATGCGCCTCGGGATAGTCGGGCGCCAGGCGCACCGCCTCGCGGAACTGCGCGACGGCTGCCGCGACGTCGCCGGCGCGCAGGCGTTCCACGCCGACGCTGACCGCGAAGGTGGCGGCCTGCGCGTCCGCCTTCCGCTTGTTCAGCCGCTCGGCCTCGGCGAACTCCGCCGCCGCGGCCTCGCTGTCGCCGCTCCGCTGCAGCAGTTGCCCGACGCTCAGGTGCGCCTCGGCGAAGGTCGGCTGCAGCGCAATGGCGGCGCGGAACTCGGCGAGCGCCTCGTCTGGACGACCGAGCTGGCGAAGCACGGTGCCGAGCATGTAGCGCGCGTCGGCATAACCGGCGCGCGCCGCAATCGCGCGACGGAAGCCGTCGGCGGCCTCTGCCGGACGCGCCGTCTGCCACAGCACGACTCCCAGCGTGAAGTGCGCCTCGGGCAGGCCGGGATCGAGCGCCGCCGCGCGACGGAGCGCCGCTTCGGCCTCGGGAAATCGATCCTGCTGCTTGAGCGCGAGGCCGAGGTTGTAGTGCGCCCCCGCGCCGGCGTCTGGTTGCTGCACCAGCTCACGATAGACGGCGACCGCGCCGTTGAGGTCTCCCGATTGCATCAGCGTGCTGCCGAGATTCATCCGGGCCGTGGCATAGGCGGGGTGCTCCTCGACGAGCGCGCGCAGGACCCGAATCGCGTCGGCCGCCCGCCCCCGCTCGCCGAGCGCGAGCCCCAGGTTATTGCGCGCTTCCACGGATCCGCGATCGCGCCTGACCGCCTCCTCGAGATGCTCGATCGCGCCGTCGAGATCACCCGCTTCCCGCAGGGCGATCCCGAGCTGCATCCGCGCGAGCGCGAAATCCGGAGCGGTCCGGACAACCTGCTGAAGGTGGTCGATCGCAGCATCGAGGGCGCCCCCCTGTTTCAGCGACAGCGCCAGATAGTAGCGCGCGTCCGGATCGCCGGGACGCAGGCGCACGGCGGCCTCGAGCGGAGCGCGGGCCGCAACCGGCTGCTTCGTCCACCACAGCGTGGCGCCGAGGTGATACTGCGCGTCGAAGGCGCCTGGATCGATGGCCACCGCGCGGCGGAAGGACGCGATGGCCGCGTCGGTCTGTCCCAGCCTTCCGAGCACGAAACCGAGCCGGTCGTGTGCAGCGGCGAGATCCGGCGCGTCGCGGATCGCGGCCCGGTACGATTCGGCCGCCGCTTCGAGATTGCCGGCCCGCTCGTGATCCACGCCGGCGCGATAGTGCGCCGCGCCCGCTGACGAGGGGGCCACGGGGGACTGCGCGACTGCCGGCGCAGCGCACGCCAACAGCGCCAGACAGACGACGGGGGCGGCCATGCCCATCATTGTACTAATGGCGCACCGAGGCACGAACGAGCCGCCTCCGCGGGGATCTGTGGAGTGGAAGTACTTACTCGATGTCACGGGTGGGCTGGGTCGATTTCGAACACAATTCTGCTAAGCCCATAGCCGCAGCGGCTTACACGGCTCAGCCGGACTGGTATCGCTCTTGCCAAAGCCACGGCTGGAGTGCGTGATGACCAGTCGCACGGGCGTCGCCTGCACAGTCGCCGCGATAGTCGCCGTCCAGTGCGGTGGCGGGCGGAGCGCGCCCACCGCGCCCGCGGCGGTGGGCCCCGCCAACGCGACGCCCGTCGTGCGTTCCGTCACGGTCAGCCGTACGAACATCGACGCGGGACAGGAGGTCACGCTCGGCGCGATTGTCGATGCCGCGGCAAAGTCGTACGAGCAACTGCGGTATGAGTGGACGGTGAGTCCGCGCGCGGGCGTGCTCGTCCCCGACGGCCCGCAGGCGCGGTGGCGCTCGCCGGGCGCAGATCCCGTGCCTGCCTCGTACGTCGTCACGGTCACCGTCGTGAAGCCGTCCTCGCAGGTGGACGCCTCCGGGAGCGCTGTCAGCGTGGAGCAGCGCAGCGTCGGGTCCAGTCCGACCATCATGGTCAACGATGCGCGGCGCGAGATGATGGCGCACGGCGAGACCTTCTTCCAGGACGTGGCAAACGCGGACATCGCTCCGGAGGTGTCGACGCGCAATTTCTCGGACGCCTGCAGCGGCAAGCAGGCGGCGCTCGCGGAGATCACCGCGCAGCGCGCCGCGTACGCGCAGGTGAGTGTCACGTACGCCCTGCAGCTGTACCGCCGAAGCACCGAATGGACACACTGCACGGCGCCCGACGGTGCCGCCCGGTGCGCGCTGATGGTCTACAGCATCGAATGGATGCGAACGCGCCGCGCCGACCTCGTCCAGGAGCGGGCGACCGGCACGCAATACCTCCGCGGCGTCTACGAACAGAACCGCTGGTGGCTGTGCGAGAGCCGGTTCGACGCAGGACAATAATCAACCACACACGTGCGACGTCCGTACGAGTTCGATGCGGCGAGACTGATTGCCGTCGCTACCGTGTGACGCGAAGCGTCGCGCGGTAATCCGCAGGGTCAATCGACTGCGCGCTGAACGGTGATGTGCACCGTGGCATCGCCGCCAAACGGAAGCCTGCGCTAACGCGAGGGCTTCCTCGTCTCCAGGTTGAGTTCGTTCAGCGGCACGTCCCAGTGGGCGACGAGAATGTCGAAGCGTCGCTGCTCTTCCTTCCGGAACGTCGCCTGGTCGGGATACAGCTGCCGCACAATCTCCTCGTCACCCGACGGGCCCGTCATGGCCGCGGTGTCGCGATACGTCAGGGCGACGGCGAACGTCCAGTCGCCACGGCCGTCGCCGTGATAGGTCGGCACGTACGTCCGGATGGACGTGATCCGCCCGCGCTTCTGCTGCTCCTTGAGTACGGGGTAGTGATTGCGCTGGAAGAGATCCAGGAACTCGTCCTGGTAACCCCACTTCACCGTGTAAAAGTACCAGACGGTGCGCTGTTCGCCCGATGTCTGCCCGGCCGGCGCCTGCGCGGAGGCGGCGAAGAGAGGCAGCGCGGCGAGGGCGGCACACACGGACGCGAACGACACGATTCGACGAACGGTCATCAATTCTCCTTCCCTCATTCGGTTCGCGCCATTCTCGTCCGGCCCGTCGCGGTTGTCCACCCGGGTTCTGAGGCTGGAGGCGCTACGGTCCAGGTTACGGACCACGTAAACCACTTACGGTCGCTGAGCGACTGGCGAAACCATGCCGTGGCCGAGCGCAGGCCTCCATCCCATTTCCTCCCTTTTCGGCGCGGCGTGCAGGCAGGCGGTGAACGCTCGCGCCCATGGCATCAAGGTTGCGCCCCGCCGCTCGGAGCAGGCTGTGGAGGTCGGTGATGAGGAGAGTTGTCCTCTCGTGTGACCATCGAGTTCCGTTGATTCGGACCACGCGAGACTGGAGGAGAACGTGAGAAAGCACTGCATCTCGGGGGCCCTGGCCACTGCTGCGGCAATCGCCGTCAGCGCCGTGCTCGCCGCAGCCGATTCCGGCGACAGCGCGAAGCACGTCAAGGCGAGATTGAACGGGTTCCAGGAAAACCCGTCCATCTCCACCACCGGCATCGGAACGCTGGATCTCAGGATCGATGACGAGGCACAGACGATGGAGTACGAGTTGAGTTACGAGGCGCTCGAGGGCGTCGGCACGACGCCGTTTGTGACGGGCGGCGTCGTCCTGGCGTCTCATATCCACGTCGGCGCGCGCGGCGTCAACGGCGGCGTGTCCGCGTTCCTGTGTGGCGGCGGGGGCAAGCCGGCGTGCCCGACGCCGTCGGGCACGATCAGCGGCGTCATCACGGCGGCCGATGTCATCGGGCCTTCGGCCCAGGGGATTAACGCAGGCGAGCCGACCGCCTTCGCCGAACTGGTGCGCGCGATCCGCGCTGGCTTCACCTACGCGAACGTCCACACGACGCGCTGGCCGGGCGGAGAGATTCGCGGGCAGATTCACTAGGACTCAGGGTTCAGGGTTCAGCTCTGAACCCTGACTCCTTACTCACTCTCACTGCACCCGCGGCGAGCCCTCCATCCAGCACCGGCGCGTGCAACGCGTGAGCCCGCGCAACGCTTCAGATGCAAATTGCCGGGGTCTGGCGGGCACGGCGGCCCGTCCGCATCGCGACCTGCGGCAGCCGGACTTTCGACACGTGCCGGTATTCCGGCGCGTCGGGGGAGGCGCGAGACGACAGAACGAGCCACAAGTGCGCGTCAGCGCCCACGTGCTCGTGGCGCCGGGCGGCAGTGCGATTGCAATCCCGGCCTGAACCATTCGCCGGAGCCACGCGATGAATTATCCCATTTGGGATCTTCCCGCCAGCGGCCTGCTGATCGCGTTTGTCGCGATCGTCCACGTGTTCGTCTCTCACTTTGCCGTCGGCGGGGGACTGTTCCTCGTGCTGACCGAACGCAAGGCGCGGCGAGAGGCGGATGCGGCGCTGCTCGAATACGTCAAGGCCCACACCCGGTTCTTCGTGCTGCTCACGCTCGTTTTCGGCGCGATCACGGGCGTCGGCATCTGGTTCACGATCGGTCTGGTCCATCCGGCCGCAACCTCCTCGCTCATCGCGGCATTTGTCTGGGGCTGGGCGATCGAGTGGACGTTCTTCGTCGTCGAGATTGCCGCGGCGATGGTGTACTTCTACGGGTGGGATCGGCTGCCCGCGCGAACGCACATGGCGGTGGGCTGGGTATATTTCTGGGCCGCGTGGCTGAGCCTCGCCGTCATCAACGGCATCCTCACGTTCATGCTGACGCCGGGCGCGTGGCTCGAGACCCGTAGCTTCTGGGCGGGCATCCTGAACCCGACGTACCTGCCGGCGGTTTTGGCACGCACGTTCGGCGCGGTTGGACTCGCCGGCGTGTATGCGCTGCTCACCGCGTCGCGCCTGAGCGACGCGGCGCTCAAGGGGAGGATCGCCCGATACGCAGTCGTGAAATGGATCGCGCCGATGGTTGTGCTGCTGCCGGTGTCGCTGGTCTGGGCGCTCGGGGCCGCGGCCGCTGACGGCGTGCCGGTCCGGGAAATCCTTGGAGCGGCGAACGCGGGGATCCCGGCGCTCGTCGCGGCGGTCTTCGGCGGCGCCGCCACGGGCCATCCTGTCGCGCAGGTCGCGACGCGCGTGCTGTTGATCGCGTCGCTCGCCGGGCTGTGCTTCTCGGCGCTCGTTTTCCGGCGGCGGCGCGAGTACGGGCGGCCCCTCGCTGCTGCCGTGATGGCGTCCACGTTCGTGGCGCTCGGCGCCGCGGAGTGGGTGCGCGAGGACCTGCGCAAGCCGTACGTCATCGGTCACTACATGTTCGTGAACGGGGTGCGACTGCCCGCCCGCGCGGGCACGCCGATCGAGGACCGATTCACCGTCGACGCCTTGAACGAGTCCGGCGTGCTGCCGGCGGCGGCGTGGTCGCGGCTGCCGCAGCATGGTGAAGCCGTATCGGATGTGGCCAGGGGCGAGGAAGTCTTCCGCCTGCTGTGCCGATCGTGTCACACCGTTGATGGGTATCTCGCCGTGCGCCCGCTCGTGCGAAACGCGTCCCTGTCTTCCGCCGACGCGATGCTCGGCCGGCTGGCCTCGCCCGCCAGCGGAGCGGATTGGACGGAACCGCGCCCCGCGCTGCGAACCTGGCGAGGCCGGCGCATGCCGCCGTTTGCCGGAACACGCGAAGAACGGCGCGCGCTGGCGGCCTACCTGGTGTCGCTCGGCGGCGCGCCCGCCGGCGCCTCCGAGCGTGCCGATGCCGGAGCGCGCTTCTTCACCGACAACTGCTCGATGTGCCATGGGCCGGGCGCCGACTTCCCGTTCGACGCGAAGGGACGACCGGCGGACACGTTCTACGAGATGCTCGGACGGCTGCCCGCCATCAACGACGCCATGCCCGCCTTCGAGGGCACGGACGCGGAGCGCCAGGCGGTAGCCGTCTACCTCGCAACATTGAACCACACCGCGAAGGAGGCAGTGCGATGAACCCCGGGATCCCGCAACCCGATCCGTTGCCGCTCGCGGCGCCCCCTGCCGTGTTCCTGCTGCTGCTCTTGCTCACCTTCACGCTGCACCTCCTGCCGATGAACGCGGTGCTGGGCGGGTCGATCATCGGCGCGGTGGCGCGCTGGCGGGGGAGACAGGGGCGCGCGCATCACGCGGAGCTGGCGCGTCTCATCGGCAAGCTGCTGCCGGTCACCATGGCCGCGGCCGTCACCCTCGGGGTCGCGGCACTGCTCTTTCTGCAGGTGCTCTACGGCCGGGTCTTCTTCTCCTCTTCGGTCGTCATGGCGTCGTTCTGGATCGCCGTCATCCCGTTGCTCATCGTCGCCTACTACGCGGCGTACGGCGTCGCCTTCGACAGGCGCGGCGGCACGGGACGGCCCGCGCTGGCCTGGCTGATCGTCGCGATCGTTCTCGGCGTCGCGTTCATCTACACGAACAACATGACGCTGATGCTCAGGCCTGGCGCGCAGCACGCGCTCTACGCCCAGGCTTCACATGGGCTGCACTGGAACAGCGGAGACCCCACGCGGCTGCCCCGCTACCTGCACATGCTGGCGGGGGCCATCGCGGTGGCCGGGTTGTCGGTCGCGCTGATCGGGTTCTTCCGGCGCCGCGTGTCTCCGGAGTTCGGGATCTGGGCGATGGCGTACGGCTGCCGCTGGTTCGTGCTGGCGACCGCCGCGAATTTCCTGATCGGCATGTGGCTGCTCTCGGCGCTTCCGGAGGCCACCATGGCGCTGTTTGTCGGCGGCAGCGGGTATGCGACCGTGGCGCTCGCGCTGGGGATCGTCGCGGCGATCGACGCGCTGGCCTTCGCGCTCGGCGTGGGACAGTCGCCCGAGCCGTCGCGCCTGTTGATTGGGGCGTGGATCGCGACGATCGTGGCCGTCGCGCTGATGGTGCTCTCCCGCGACAGCGTCCGGCGATCGATGCTCGATGCGGCGGGGTTCCAGCCGGTCAACTGGGCATCACCGCAGTGGGGTCCGATCGCCATCTTCGCGGTGCTCCTCGCCGTGGCGATCGTGCTGGTCGCGTGGATGGTCACGGCGCTCGTCAAGGCGCCCTCTCCCCAGGCGCGCGGCGTCGCGCAGGTCTAGGCGCCCGCCAGTCGATACAGCCCGCCGAGAATTGCGCCGTACGCCGCGTGCGCCAGGATGGTCACGATGGGTGTGCCGCGGCCGTAGTGCAGGGCAAGAAATCCGGGAGGCTGCAGCAGCCGGTTCGGGGTCGGGCCGTAGTACTCGCTCACCATGAGCGGATGGAGCCCCGGCAGCACCACCATGCCGACGGTCAGCACGAACAACGCGTGCACGACGCCGGCCCCCGCGCCGAGCAGCACCGTCGCCCGCCCGAGTGCTTCGAACGCCGCGGCGTACGCGAGCGAGAACAGACACCCGTTCAGGACATGCACGGCGACGCCCACCACCATGGCCCGGTCGCGTCCCCGCGTGAAGATGGTGCCCACGAGGAACGGAATGCTCATCCTCGTGTAGCCAAGCCCCTGGCTCGCCGACATCACGGTGGTCAGCACGATCGTGGCGAAGAATCCCGCGACAAGGATGCTGGAGATGTTCATGCCGTCCGAGCCTGCCCCGCCAGCGTGAGCGCGGTGTTGATCAGGCCCACGTGGGTGAAGGCCTGCGGGAAATTGCCGAGCAGCGCGCCGGTCGCCGGGTCGATTTCTTCCGCCATCAAGCCCACGTCGTTCGCGTAGCCCAGGAGCGACTCGAACCAGCGCCGCGCTTCATCGTCACGCCCTTCGAGCGCCAGCGCCTCCGCCCCCCAGAAGCTGCAGATCCCGAACGCCCCCTCGGAGCCGGGCAGCCCGTCATCCATGCGATGGCGGAACAGCAGGCCGTCGCCGGCGCTCAGCGTCTTGCGAATGCGGGCGACGGTCGCCTTCATGCGCGAGGACGATGGAGCGGCGTAGCCCGATATCGCGAGGCGCAGCAGGCTGGCGTCAAGCTCCGCGGTTCCGAACGCTGCGACGTAGCTCGCCGTCGCGTCGCTCCAGCCGTCGCGCTCGACGACCTCACGAATCTGATCGCGCACGCGCGCGAACCCGGCGTCCTGCAACCGGACGTGCCCGGCCTCCGCGAGCTTGACGAGCCGATCGAGCGCCACCCAGCACATGACCTTCGAATGCGTGTGGTGCCGCCGGCCGCTGCGCGGCTCCCACAGTCCCTCGTCTGGAAGCGTCCATAGCCGGCACACGGTCCGCCCGAGATCCACGATGGTGGCGGCCGTCGCGCGATCGAGCCCGCCGCCGCGCTGCACGAACTGGTGCGCCGCTCCCACGACCTCGCCGTAGACGTCGAGCTGCAACTGGCTTTCAGCGGCGTTTCCGACGCGCACCGGAGTAGACGCGGCATACCCTTCCAAGTGATCGAGCGTCCGCTCCGGGTGATGGCTTTCACCATAGACATCGTACAGGACCTGCAGCCGCGGGTGCGTGAGCCTGGTGGCGTGCATCATCCAGGACAGGAAGGACTCCGCCTCCACGCTGAACCCGAGGTCGACGAGCGCGCGCAGCGTCAGTGCCGCGTCGCGCAACCAGCAGAAACGATAGTCGCAGTTCCGTCCGCCGCCGACGTGCTCGGGCAGCGAGGTCGTGGGGGCGGCGACGATCGCACCGGAGGGCGCATACGTCAACAGCTTCAGCGTGAGCGCGCTGCGGAGCACGGCATCGTGGTGATCCCCCGCGTACGTGCACTGCGACGCCCATTGCCGCCACCACTCGATCGAGCCGTCGATCAACCGCGCCCCTTCCCCGGTTTCGCACGGGAGGACCGCCGGCGCGCCGTGCGTGAATGACAGCGCGAGGACGGCCACCGCGCCGGCGCGCATCACCGCCCGTCCCGTTGCGGCGCCGCCGTCCGCCGACACGCGCAACGGAATGTCGCTGCGCAGCATCATCACGGCCGGGCCCCGTTCGATCTGCAGGGTGTGGTGCGGCCGCTCGACGAGGCGTCCGCGCGCGCGCCCGAAATCGAATCGCGGCTCGTAGTGGACGGCCACGTCCACCTCGCCTTCGACGACCTCGAGCCGGCGCAGAATCTCGTGATCGGGCCACAGCTCGCGCGACTTGACGTGCTCGCCGGCGACCGGCATCAGGTCGGTCAGACGAACGCGGCCGCCCGCCGTCCTGAACGTCGTTTCGAGCACGTTGGTCCGATCGAGGTAGCGGCGCGAAACGGACGCGGCGTCGACGGGCGCCACCTGGAAGCGGCCGCCGCGCCGGCGATCGAGCAGCGCGGCGAACACCGACGCGCTGTCGAACCGCGGCCAGCACAGCCAGTCTATCGAACCGCTTCTTGAAATCAGCGCCGCAGAGCGGCAGTCTCCGATGATGGCGTAGTCGCCAATGGGAGAGTAGGCGTCCATCGTGAACCCGATGTCGCCGGACGTAGCAAGAACGGAGCCATCGAGTGGCCGGGCGAAATGCTGGTGCGTCCGTTAACACGGCGGAGGGCATCGAGCTGGCGCATCGACGACCGTCCCTCCGCCGTGTCGTGGACGAGCGCTACGGCTTCGTCTGCCGCGTGGCAGACCCGGCCTTCCGTGCCTTCACGCGCAAGACCATGCTGGATGTGCTGGTGAGACCTCCCACATCCTGCACCACGAGCGTGATCAGGTACTCACCTGCCTGGGCGTACGTATGGCTCGCGTCCTTCGTCGCGGCTGTTGCACCGTCGCCGAACGTCCACTGCCATCCGGTTACGCCGGCATCATCTGTACTCGTGTCGCTGAACGTGCACGCCTGGAACCTGCAGCTGGCGGTAAACGAGGCGGCCGGCGGCGTGTTGGGCGGCGTGACGGTGACGACCTGGCTCGTCGATGCCGTTGCGCCGGCTGTATCGGTCACCGTCAGGGTGACGGAGTACGTCCCGCCCTGCGCGTAAACGTGTTGCGGGTTCTGCGCGCTCGACGTGCTCCCGTCGCCGAAGCTCCATGCCAGGCCCGTCATTCCGCCATCCGCGTCGGTGCTGGCATCCTTGAAGGCGCAGGTCAGGTCGGCGCAGCTGACGGTGAACGACGCGACCGGAGGCACGTTCGCGGGCGGCGGGGGCGGCGGCGATGGCAGCACGCTCGTGGCGAACACGCGTCCCAGGTCAAGACCGTCGAGCGCGGCGCCGCGATACGAGCTGCCGTCGACGAGGGTGTAGTCCGGGTTGAACTGGGCCTGGTGGACGGCCAGCGCGGGCTGCGCCGTGTCGGGCGGATAGCTGTACTCCCAACCCTGCTCGCCGGCGATCACGTTGCGTCGCACGTCGTACGTCAGGGTGTGGTACGTGAGCGCCGGGGTTCCGATTCCGGACGACTCTCCCCAGATCCCGTACGCGCCGTGTTGCATGAGCGAATTGAGCAGCACGAGGTTTCCGATCGCGTACGCGCCGGACCGTGACGTGCCGTCGGCGTTCCGGATCGTCCCGCGGTAGAACTTCATCAGCGTCCCGCCATTCGCCACCGTGTTGTGGTCGAGCGCCAGCTCGCCGACTTCCGCGCCTGCCTGGAGGAAGGTGCCCGCAAGCCGGGTGAACAGATTGTTGCGGAACGTCAGCCGCCGCGCCTGAGACGAGTACCGCTCGTTGTCATAGCCGCTGATATTGATCCCGTGCGGCGTGTCGCTCACGACGTTACGTTCGAAGAGCACATCCTCGACGGCGCTCCAGGAGGCGCGCCCATCCTGGTTGCGGGGCGTGACGACGATGGCCCATCCGGACTGCCCGTCGACCCAGTTGTGCTCCATGCGGTTGTTGCGAACCGTGACCCGCCGCGCGGCCTTCAGCTCGAACAGGTTCTTGACTCCCTTCCCCGTCGTGCCCTTCCAGGCCAGGTTCTTTGTGAGGTGGTTCCCCTCGACGAGGATGTCGGCCGGCATCCGGTCCGGGCTGGACGAGTCCGCACCGCCAAACAGGACGTTCTCGCTCGCGGCCTCGAGGAAGTTGTCCGTGATGGTGAAAGGGCCGGGCCCGTTCCAGGCCGCAAGCGCCTGCGAGTCCTGCCCGCTCCGCCAGATGTTGGCGATGTAGCACCGCATGACGGTGATCGCGCCCGCGTTCATCGCGACGCCGCGTTTCTGTCCCGACGCGCCGCCTTCGATGAGCAGCCGGTCGAGCACGGTGTTCGCGGCCGAGCCGGTGACGCTGATCACGTCGCCGTCGCCGTTGGTGTTCGCGCGGAAGGCGATGCCGACGAGCCGCCAGTTCCGCCCTGTGATTGACACTGCCGGGAGGCTCGAGGTCGAGCCCACGCTGGGCAGCAGCGCGCGGTCGCCCGGAGCAATGCGGCGGTCTGGCAGCGGCGCGCTGGATCGGATGGTGATTGGCGCGCCGTCTCCCTTGTCTCTCAGCGTGATCGACTCGGAGTAGGTCGCACCCGCTTCGAGGACGATTTCATCGCCCGGCAGGGCGATGTCGGCAGCCGCCTGGATCGAGGCGCCCGCGGGAACGTACAACTGCGCCGCCCGGGCTTTCAGCGGCAGAACAAGACAGAGAAGAAGGACAAACGCGCGGCTGCGCACGCCCGCGGCGGTTCTGGGATTCATGGGTTCTCCAGAGCGAAAAATGAGTTGAGTGACGCGCTCGAGAAGCAGAGCGGCGCGTCGCCCTTCCGAAGGGCAAGCGAAGTACCCGTGCGCGTTCGGTCGCCGCGGGCACGAGGCGTGGTATTTTGCGCGCGAATCAGCGGGTGTTGAGAATGGTTGAGGTCCGCGGCCGCTTACAGTTTGGTCGGTGGATCACACTTGCGCGCGAGCGGCGCGGGCGGGCGGCGGCGAGGTCAGAACGCCAGCGTCAGCGTGTACTTGACGATCAGCGCCCGTTGGGGGCTGCCGTCCGGACCGCGCGTCTCGTTCCACACGATGAAGACGTCGCTGAGCGGCCGGTACGTGTAACGGTAGCGGATGTTGGTCGTCCAGGTGCGCGCGATGCTGTTGTACTGGATGAAGCCGTTGAGGAACATCGACGTGGAGAACGAGTAGTTCAACCGGAGTCGCAGAAGCTCCGTCGTGAAGGTGCCCTCGCGCAGCGTGACGGCGTTCCGCGCGTAGCTCGCCGTGGCGGCGAACTTCTCGCTGGCGCGCAGGCGGATTCCCGTATCGAGCCCCCGAATCGTCCCTGACCAGAACTGCCCGCCTGTGTACTTCACGTTCCCCGACAGCCATCGGCTCTTGTCGGAGGAGTAGCTCGGGATGACCTGACGGAAGTAATAGATGCCGGGAGGAATGCTCACGCCGCGATTGATCTCGAACGGCTCGGTCAGGAGCTCGTAGTTCCAGTCGAAGTCGACGCCGAGGCGCCCGCCGTCGGCGAACTCCGCCGACGTGTCGATGCGCGACACGCGGCTCAGGAGGTCGTCCTGCCCGTGATTGCTGACCGCGTCTCCCTCGGTGCCGAGCGTGAACACCCGCACCGGGGCGCGTGCCGTGCGGCGCCGGAAGTTCCACTCGAACTCCCAGCTGGTGAGCCCGATGTCGCGCCGCGGGGTGAACCCGAGGTCGTTGCGGAAGCTGGGAGCCACCGAGGTGTACGAGAGATGCCCGGTGTACTTGTCCTCCTTGATGTTCAGCGCCCCCCGTCCAGCGAGGCCGGGCCCCTCGCCGGGCGATGCGCTGCGGAGCAGGAACCCGTCCACGTCGACGGTCCGGCGGAAGTTGAGGTGCACATCGGCGCCGGCGATGCGGTTGAACGGATCGGTGCCGTCCGATTGACGCCCGAAGTAGAACGCGGACACCGACGAGTTGAGACCGAGGTCGCGGCTGACACGGGCCGCGGTGAAGTTGTCGCCCGGGCGCTCGCCCTCGGCGTCGGTCTGAAGGTTCAGGAATCCGAGGTTGTAGCGCCCCTGCTTGCCGCTCAACCGCGCGCCCCCCACGATCGGCACGAGCGAGCCGTTGTCGCCGACGCCGATGCGCCGGCTGAAGAACGGCAGGAGCGGCGCGCCGCGAGCGCCGGCGGCGGTGTCGATGTCCCCGATCCGGAAGCTCCCCTGGTTCTCGAGGAAGAACTCACGCTTCTCCGGGAGAAAGAGGCTGAAGCGCGTCAGGTTGATCTGCTGGTCGTCGGCTTCCACCTGGGAGAAATCGGTACGGGAGGTCAGATCGAGCGTCAGCGCGGTACCCAGCCCGTATTTGAGATCGAGGCCGGCGTCGCCGTCCCAGAGCCGCGCGCCCGACCGACGGCGTGACGCCTGGGCCGTCACGAACGGCTTGATCCTGAGGTTCCGGCCGGGCTGCACGTGCTGGATGCCGGTGAGCACGCCCGCGTAGGAGACCTTGAACTGCGTGAACTGGCGCGGCACCGGCGCCCACAGCGTAATCTCGTTCTTCCGCCGGATCAGCCGGAAGATGTTGAGGCCCCAGGTCTGCTCCTCGCCGTCGGAGAACCGCAGGGTCTTGAACGGAATGGCCATCTCCATGGTCCATCCGCCGGCGAAGCGCGCGGTCTTCACGTACCAGATGCCGTCCCAATCCGCGTTGTTCTGCCGGCCGTCGTCGTAGGACTGGCTGTCGCGCAGGGCGCCCGCCGGATTGATCATGAAGTTGAAAGAGTTGCGCTGGTCGCGAAACGTGTCGAGCACCAGCGTGATCAGGTCGCCGTCGCGACCGGAAAAGTCGCGCGTCAGCTCGTTGGTGATGCCGCCGTCAGGATGCGTGTCGTGGAACGTGCCGCCGACGTACAGCATGTCCGCGTCGTACAGGAACCGGACCTCGCTGGGTTCGGTCGTCGGCTCCCCCTCGCTCGGCTGCTGCTGGATGAAGTCGCGCGCCACGTCGGCGCGTTCCCACTCCGCCTCGCCGAGCACGCCGTCAATGACGATCGGTTGTTCGATCCGAAGCGCGGTGACGCGCTTCGTGGCCCGGATCGCCGCGTAGTCGATGTCGTCGGCGGCGCCGTGCGCAGGAACGGCGAGCGCGGCCAGCGCGCAGACGGCGCAGGCGAGCCGACGAGGCAACGAACGCGTTCCACGCAGTGTCCAGTGAGCCGGCGCCATGAGCGGACTGTCGTCCGATGTTAGCGGGCGCCATCGGCCGGCGCTGTCATTTCTTGTAAACGGATGTCTCCGAATCGTATCGTCTTTGTGCTCGCCACTTTGGCACCTTGACAACGTGTTCGTGCACTGCGAGGATGCGCCGTGGCCCGTGCCGCGTCACTGTGATGACCAGATTGCTCCGAAGCGCGACGCTGTGGTTCGTGATGGTGCTGGCACTGCTCGCCGGCGTCATCCTGCTGGGCGCAGCCGCGTGGCTGCAGCCGGCGCTTGACGCGCAGAGCGCCCGCGATCGGGGAGACGCCGACGCGGCGCTGACGTACTATCGCGCCGGCGAGGCGCGCGTCGGCCGGACGCCGATGAGCGCGCAGGTGTTCCGCGCCGTTGGCGAGACCATCCAGGCGAACCAGTTGCGGCTGCTGTACCAGCGCAGCGAGCACGACGAGCTGATCGAGAAGGCCGAAGCCGGTGCACCCACCTTCGAGTCGCACTTCTGGACCGGGTGCGCGTTCTTCCAGAAGGCGCTCGCCGAACACAAGAACCCCGACACGCGCCTGGGCTGGTTCCGCCGCGCCGAAGAGGAGTTCCGCCAGGCGCTCGAGGCCAACCCCGAGGACTGGGATTCCAAATTCAATTACGAGCTGACGCGCCGCCTGCTCACGCAGATGCGCAAGGAGCCCAGGCTCGCTCCCCCTGAACTCCGCAAGTTCCTGCGCCCCGAACGCGATGCGCAGGAGCGGCCGACGCGACGTACCGGCTAGTCGAGGCACCGCCGCTCATGCGCTTCCTGGCTCCGGACATGGCGCAGTGGCTCCTGGTTGCGCCGCTCGCCTTCGCGTTCTGGTTTCTGTTCATGGCGGCCCGCCGGCGGTTTCGCCGGCAGTTCGAGATGGGCGCGCGCACCGCCGCGCTGTCCCGGCTGACCGGGTGGCGGCGGGACGTGCTGGTGCTGCTCGCGTCGCTCGGCGCCATCGGCTTCCTCGTGCTGGCCCTGATGCAGCCGCAGGTTCTGCTGGAGGTCAGGATGCCGGAGTTCTCGAGGCAGGACCTGATCCTGATCCTCGATCGCTCCGCCTCCATGCGCGCGGAAGACGTGCGGCCGTCCAGATTCGCCCGCGCGGTCCACGAGATCAAGACGTTCATCGACGAACGGCCGGAAGGGGTCGACCGCGTCGCGCTCGTCGGCTTCGCCGGCACATCGGTGGTGCTGTCGCAGTTCACGCGTGACGCCAGCGCAATCTCGTTTTACCTGGACTGGAGCCAGGACGACTACCAGCCGCAGTTCGACACCGATATCGGGGCCGCGCTGGCCGCCGCGCGCGACCTGGCCCGCAAGGACACGCTCCCGAGCACGAAGGTCTTCATCGTGCTGTCGGATGGCGAAGACCACGGCCAGCGGCTGCAGACCAGCCTGATGCGCCTGCAGGCGGAGCGCACGCGGGTGCACACGATCGGCATCGGATCGCCGGCCGACGTGCCGATCCCGATTGGCGCGCCGGGCGCGCAGCGCGCGTTCCTGACCGACGAGAGCGGCAAGACCGTGACGACGCGCTTCAGCGAGTCCACGCTGGCGGATATCGCGGCCCGCACCGGCGGACGCTATTACCGATCCGTGACCGGGGCGGAGCTGGCCGGCGCGATGCGCGACGCCGTCGACCAGGAACGCCGGCAAGTCGGATGGACAACCACGGCCGAGTACCGCAGCGCGTACCGACTGGCGCTTGCGGCCGGCGCTTTCTGCACCCTGGTGCTGCTGCTGATCCTGTGAGCCAATTCCCGACACCTGTGACCGCCGCCAGCGCCGCCGCCGCGCACGTCCACACGCCGGACGGCGTGCTCGATCTCATCGCGGAGATCGAGCGGGAGATCGATCGGATCGTCGTCGGGCAGGAGGTGCTGGTCCGCCGCCTGCTCACGGCGCTGTTCGCCGCGATTCCGTATTCCTTCTCGGGCGGCGCCGTGCGGACGGGCTGCGGCCACGTGCTGCTCGAAGGGGTCCCGGGCGTGGCGAAGACCCTGACCGTCACCACGCTCGCGCACGCCGTGTCCGCCCAGTTCCAGCGCATCCAGCTCACGCCGGACATGCTGCCCGCCGACATCCTGGGCACGCGCATCTGGGAAGTGTCCACCGGCAGCTTCCGCGTCGAGAAGGGGCCGATCTTCACCAACATCCTCCTCGCGGACGAGATCAACCGCGCCACGCCGAAGACGCAGAGCGCGCTGCTCGAAGCGATGCAGGAGCGGCAGGTCACGCTGGCGGACACGACCTATCACCTCGCCGACCCGTTCTGGGTGCTCGCCACGCAGAATCCGGTCGAGCAGGAGGGGGTCTACACGCTGCCGGAGGCGCAGCTCGATCGCTTCTCCATGATGTTGCGCGTGGGCTACCCGAGGGAGGCCGACGAGATCCGGATGCTGCACCAGAACTTCCAGCATCTCGACTTCCCCCGCCGGCTCACGCCCGCCGACGTCAGCCACATCCGCGCCCTCATCCGCGAGAGCGTGTACATCGACGATCGACTCATGGAGTACATCGTCCGGATCGGCCGGGCGACGAGGGCGCCGGAGACCGTCGGTCTCGCGCATCTGCGCGAGCTGCTGCTGCTGGGCATCTCGCCCCGCTCCTACCAGCACGTGCTCGCGCTCGCCCGGGTGACCGCGTTCCTGCACGGCCGGGACTTCGTGCTGCCCGACGACGTGAAGGACATCTTCCCGGACGCCGCGCGCCACCGCGTGACGCGGAGCGTGCGCGCGGAGGCGGAAGCGATCGACGCGGACGCGATCCTGCGCGAGATCCTGGACGCGGTGCCGATTCCCTGATGCTGCCCGAACACCTCGTCCGCGAGCTGCGGTACGTCGAGATCGCGACCGCCAGGAAGATGCGCAACGTGCGCGCGGGGGCGTACACCAGCCGGCTGCGCGGCAGCGGCTTCGACTTCGACGAGCACCGGCCGTACCGCGCGGGCGATGACGTGCGGCGGATCGACTGGAACGTGACGGCGCGGCTCAACATGCCCTTCGTCAGGGAGACCCACGCCGAGCGGGAGCTGAACACCATCATCGGGGTCGACCTCTCGCGCAGCATGGCCTACGGCGGCGCCGACCGCTCGAAGAAGGAGCAGATGATCTTCATCGCCGCCTGCCTGGTCTTCTCGGCGCTCGCCGATCAGATCAACGTGGGCTTCCTGGCGTTCTCGGACCGGGTGCTGCGGTACAGCCCGCCGAGCCGCGCCCGCCATCGCGCCTGGCAGATCCTGGAAGAGCTGTGGGCGATCGAGTCCCCCGTGGGGCGCACCTCCGCGGTGCCCGCGATTCGGCACCTGGTGCGGCACCTGAAGCGGATGAGCGTCGTTTTCCTCGTCTCGGATTTCATGCTCGACGACGACCTGGCCGCATCGTCCGATCTGAAAGTCATGACGGCGAAACACGATGTCGTCGCCGTGGTCGTCGAAGATCCGGTGGAGACGGCGCTGCCAGCCGGAAGCGGGACGGTGCGGCTGCGGGACGTCGAGTCCGGCGCGGAGCTGCGCGTCGGCCTGGACGACGGGCTGCGGCGCCGGTATGCGGCCGTCGTGCAGTCACGCCGCGATGCGCTCGTCAGGACGTTTTACCGGATCCCCGTCGAGCACACCTTCGTGCGCTCGGATCGCACGGCCATCGGGCCGCTGATGGAGCTGTTCGCGGCGCGGAAGCGCGCGTGACCGGATGTCGCAGATGAAGAACACCGCCCCCTTCGTGTTCGCTCCACTCGGCTGGCGCGCGCTGGCGCTGGTGGCCGGCCTGCTGGCCGGCGCCGGTGCAGACGCGCGCGCGCAGGCGCCGAATCGCTCGGTCGGCGCCGTCGGGGAAGTCAGGTCGGCTCGGCCGGCACCGCGCGAGGCGCCGCCTCCCGTGGAGATACGCACGCGGGCCAGCCGCACGGCCGTCTGGGTCGGCGATCGCGTGACGTTCACCGTCGACGTCACGTGTGCGCCAGGCGTCGATATCCTGACCGACGACCTCGCGAAGGAGCGGCTGAAACTCACGGGGCTCGAGCTGGTCTCCGCGACGAGCCGCCGAACCGCGCTCGACTCGGGCGGCGTGGCCTACCGCTTCGATTACGAGCTGGCGACCTACGAAGTGGAATCGGAGAGCGTGCAGATCGATCACCTGCCCGTGCGCTATTACATGCGCCGGCCGGGGCTGCGCCTGCAGGACGCGGCGCCAGCAGGGGAAACGAGCGCGCGTGGCGCGCAGATCGCCCGCCGCAGCACGATTCCTGATTCGTTGCCCCGCTTTGGCATTCGCGACGAGCGCACGCCAGCCGATCTGCCGCGGGCCCTGGGGTGGGCGCGCCCGGCGGGCGCCGGCCTGGCGCTGGTCTCCGCCGCGCCCGTCGCGCTCCTGGTGCTCTCGCTGGCCTGGCGTTACCGGCCGCGCCGTGCGCGCAGGCCGCGCCACGCGACGCCGCTGACGCAGCGCACGCTCGACGACCTGCGGACTCTCGACTTCTCCCAGGCCGCCCAGCGCCGCGAGGCGTACGGCCGGCTCGACGCGGCGCTGCGGCGGCACCTCGCCGGTCTCACGGGAATGCCCGTGGAATCGCTGACGGCTGCCGAACTCATTCCCCGGCTGAACGGCCACGCCCGCGGCGTCCCGGTGGACGCGCTGGCCGCGCTGCTCGGCGACTGCGAGCGTGCCCGCTACGCGCCGCCCGCCGGCGTGCCGACCAGCGATCAGCTCGAGGAGGCGCTCGCCAGCACCGCGCAGTTGCTCCCCTCGCGCGGGCTGAAGCGGTTCATGCCGTCGATCTCCTTCCGCCGATGAGCGGCATCAGCGTCCTCCAGCCGGAAGTGCTCTGGCTGCTCCCGGCAGCGGCGTTGCTGGCGCTCGCCTGCCGCCTCGTTCGGCGCCGGCGGTTCGTCGCCTTCACCGCCACCGCCTGGCTGCGTGAAGCGGACGCATGGGCGTCACCCGTCCGCCGGCTTCCTTCCGTGCTTCTCGCCCTGGCCTTCGCGCTCGTCCTCGCGGGGCTCGCCGACCCCGTCGTGCCGCTGTCGCACGCGCAGGTCAAGTCGCAGGGACTCGACATCGTGCTGGTCCTGGACCTCTCGAACAGCATCCACGAGGTCATGCGCGCCGAGCGCGCCGCGGGCGCCCCCGCGTGGGGGCCGGTCGGAGGCACGCCTGCCGCCGCCGGCGTCGCCGCCGCCGCCGCGAGGACCGGACGCACGCGCCTGGAGGTCACCAGGCGCGCGCTGCGCACCTTCATCGCCGCACGACACGACGATCGCATCGGCCTGGTCGTCTTTTCCGAGAACGCCTACATCGTCAGCCCGCTCACGTTCGATCACAACTCCTTGATGCATTACGTGAACATGATTGACGATCAGATCCTGCAGGGTGAAGGGCTGACGGCGATCGGGGACGGCATCGGGCTGGCGAACTACCTGCTGTGGCGGCAGTCCACCGACCGGCGGGTAGGCAAGGTGACGCTGGTGTTCACCGACGGCGTGCACAACTACGGGCGCGATCCGATCTCCGCGCTGGCGGATGCCGCTGCGACGGAAATCCGCACGCACGTCATCGGGATCGACCTCGAGGCGAACCTGCGCGGGACCGACACCGTCCGTCGGCTCGTCAGCACGGTTCGAAGCTACGGGGGGCAGTATTACGACGCGGCCACCGCCGACCAGCTGCAGGCGGCCTCGGCAGCCATCGACAAGCTGGAACGCGGAAAGCTGACCAACACGATAGCGATCCGCAACGCCCCGGCGTTCGCGTGGTTCGCGATCCCGGCCCTCCTGCTGATCGTCCTCGCCCTGGCGCTCCGCGCGATTCCGTACTTCGCCGACTTCACGTAGACGAGCGCCGGCTTACGGCGCCAGGTTCAGCAGGCGCGCGGCGTTGCCGCCGAGAATCGCGCGGCGGTCGTCGGCGCTGAGGCCCGGCGTGCCGAGGACGTGTTCCTGGGAGGTACCCCCCGCCGTGCGCCGCGCAAATCTTCAGGCCCGGAAACCGGTCCAGCGTCCCTTCGAAGATCAGGTGAGAGAGCGCGATGGTGGTCTCCAGGGGGTTGCCGATCACGTTGCCCAGAACGCCGTTGCCCTTCAGCCGGGACCGAGGCGCCGCCGAGACCGAATGCCTTCATGGCCTGCTGAAGCTGCTCGGCCGCAAGGTCGGGATGCTGCAGCGCCACGGCGGCGAGCGCGGCGAACCGGCCGGGATGCGCCGCGCAGAGCTGCGCGAGCTTTTCGTTCTGTGTCGTGATCAGCTTGCGCGCGAGATCGCGATCGGCGCGGTACCAGAACGGATTGATGCTGAGGATCTCGAGGTCGATCCCCTGCCTATCCATCGCTTCGAGCCGCCGTGGACCCATCAGCAGCGGGCTGTCCGGCGGCGTCGTCTCACCGAGCATCTCCCTGATACCGGGCACCACGCAGTGGGCGTGGAAGTCCACCGTCCTGGCGCGGCGCCCGCCGCCGCCTTCTCGACAATCGCCGACGGTCCACAGCCGCCTCCTCGTGCGCCGTCCTACCGCCGCGCGGCGGCGATGGCCTGCTCGCGCTGCCTCCTGGCTTCCTCGAGCGCCTTGCGCGATCCCTCCGGTCTCGGCCCGGTGTACTCGACGATGTAGAGGCCGTCGTTGTAGCCGCTGAGGTAGATCAGCCCGCGCTGATCGACGTGCACGTGGTTCAGCGACGACAACTCGGAGCCGTCCGGGTCTCCAGGCTTGCCACTCCAGGTGCGCGCGTCAATCCGGTACTTCGGGTCGGGCGGCAGGAAGTACCCGGCTTCGACCGGGTGCTTCGGGTCGGACAGATCGAAGATACGCAGCCCCCCGCGGAACCAGCTGACGTAGAACATGTAGTCGTCCATGAGGGACCCCGGCTGGTTCTCGTGAGCGTTGTGCGCGCCGAACCGCGCGGGTACGCTCAGATCGAAGCCCTGTGGGATCGGCAGCACCGAGAGAATCACCGGGTTCTTCGGATCCTTGATGTCCACGACCCACCCGGTACGCTGCGCTCGCGCGCGCGGCGGGCCGCCGGCCTCATGCATCATCGCCATGATGCCGCGCGTATCCATGGTCACGACGTTGTGGACGCCGAAGTAGTCGTCGATCATCGGCGGGCTCATGTCGAGGCGGCTGAGCAGCGTCGGCTTCGACTTGTCGCGGATGTCGAGAATGTTGACGCCGCCGGGCGGGTCGCTCAACACGCAGTAGAAGCCAAGGGTCGCGTCGCGATTGGTCATCGCGCCGTGCGCCCAGATGCCCTCGAAGCCGGGCTCGAGCTTCTCGCCTGCCGCCGTGTGCTGACCCGGGTAGTGCCAGCGCCCGACCTCTTTCGGGTTCCTCGGGTCCGAGGCATCGAGGATCATGAAGATCGTCCCGCTGTAGCCCTCCACGACCGCCGAGATGTACGCATGGTCGTCGACGAACCAGCTGTAGTGAACGCCGTGGTTCTTCTCCGTGATCGCACCGGGCCCGGTGCGATAGAACGACAGGAACCTGGGGTTCCTGGGATCGTTGACGTCATAAAAGACGACCCCGTGGTCCTTCAGCGGCTTCCGCAGCGGCTGGTCCAGCTCGTTGAGGATGCCGATCGGCATCATCAGGATGTTCTTGTGGTTGACGAGCACCTTCGTGTAGTGCCCCAGCGGATCGCGATTCTTGATAAACGACACGACTTCCGGTCTGGTGGGATCCGTGACATCGACGATGCTGACGCCCTGGCTCCAGTAATGGCCGTAGAAGGCGTAGTCGCGCCCGTTGATCACCTTCGTGGCGATCTGCTCACCGTCGGGGTGACCGTTCAGATCGGTCCAGCCGACGAGCCTGATGTTCTTCCCCTCCGGCTGCATCCGCCGGGGGCCGTCCCACTTGATGTTCGGCTTCTTCTGCGCGTGGGGAAACGCCTGCTGGCCGTAGATCTCCTCTTGGCTGACCGGCGACTGCTGGGTGGTCACCGGTTCGACCGTGAGCCAGATCGCGCAGCCGGTGACGGCTGCTGCCAGGACGCCCGTTCTCAGACTGCGGCTCCTCATCGCGGATATCTCCTGTCACTCAACTGAGGTCAGCGGCGAGTTCGCGCGGATGATGTCATCCTCGGTCATGAACACGATCACCGGGCGCCCCGACGTGCCGGCGCCCAGGAACACCGTCGCGGTACCGGCGGGGCCGCGCTCCACCATGAAGCCGTGTTCCTCGAAGAGCCTGGCGAGGCGCTCGGTCGACGCTCCGCGGCGCAGGGGCGCGTCTGTCTCCGGGAAGAGCACGGACGTGGCTCGAGGTACGAGCAGCGCGCCCACGAGCGCGCCGGTCAGGGCGGCAGCAAGGCGCCGGCGGCGCACACTCAGGCGGCGCGCTCGGCGAGGCATCACGAGAACCCCAGGAGCGGGCACAGCAACCGGAGCCCGCCAAACAGGATGACGGCCCCGATCGCGTCCACGATCAGACCGAATCGCATCATCTCGGTGATGCGGACCAGCCCCGTGCCATAGATGATCGCGTTCGGGGGCGTCGAAATCGGCAGCATGAAGGCCATGCTCGTCCCGAGCGCCACGCCCAGGACGGGCGGCACCGGGTTCAGGCCGCCCGCGGCGCAGATCGTCAGGATGACGGGCACGAGCATGTTCGCCGCCGCCGTGTTCGAAGTGACTTCCGTGAGCGCAATGGCCGCGACGATCCCAACGGCCGTGACCGCCCACAGGGATTCCGCACCCGTCAGAGACACGAGCCCGCTTCCGAGCACGGACGCGAGTCCCGTCTCGAACATCAGGCGGCCGAGCGAGAGGCCGCCGCCAAACAGGAGGATGGTCCCCCAGTCGATCCCGGACGCGGCTTTCCAGTCCAGGGTGAACTGCCGCCGCCGCCAGTTGATGGGCAGGAGGAAGAGGAGGGACGCTGCGGCGATGGCGACCACCCCTTCGTCAAGCCGCCCGGCAATGCTCCTGGCCAGCGGTGAGGTGACCCCCGCCGCCGCGATAATGCCCGGGGTCACCCAGAGCACGACGGCCGTGCCGAACGCAATGATGCAGTTGCGTTTGCCAGGCGTCCATTGGCGCGCGGTTGATTGCTCGCGCTGGATGTACGCGGCGGCTGATTGCGCCATCGTGGTGCGGTCCGCGAACATGATCGAGCTGAGCGCGTACATGGCCACGCCCATGGCGAGCGCGATCGGCACGCCGATCAGCATCCAGCTCACGAAGTCGATGCGGACACCGGCCAGCCGATCGAGCAGGCCGATCGCAATCAGGTTCGGCGGTGTGCCGATCGGCGTCATCATCCCGCCGATGGCGGCGCCGTACGCGATGGTCAGCAGGAATCCGACGGCAACCGGCGATCGCAGCGGAGACGAACGGTCCCGCCGGGTGGCCTCGAGGACGCCAATGGCGACCGGCACCATCATGGCCGCCGTGGCCGTGTTGCTCATCCATGCGGAGAGCGCCACGCACAGGCCCGCGACCGCGAACCGGGTCCGCCCGACATTGCCGCGGACGATGGGCAGCGCCAGCAGTCCGAACGCGAGGTGGCGATCGAGGGCATGCGCGGACATCGCCCGCCCGATCATGAAGCTGCCGATGAACAGGAAGATGATCGGGTTCGCGAACGGCGCGAAGGCGTCGGCCGCCGTCGAAATGCCGGCGAGCACCGTGAGCACGACCCCCACCAGCGCCGTGGCGGGCAGCGGGATCGGCTCGGTGACCCACCAGCAGACCACGAGCGCGACGACCGCCGCCAGGCGGTGCGCCTCGGAGGACAAACCGGCAATCGGCAGCAGCCAGACGAGGGCCAACGCGATGGGACCGGCGAACAAGCCGATGGTCCGGCGCCAGTGCTCGAATCGTGCTTCGGCCAGCGAGACCAGGCCGAGCGACGAGTCGTCCTGCACGTCAACCGGATCGTTCAGGATCGGAGCGGTCGAATCCATATGGTGTCTTGCGCCGGCGGCCGCACGCGGCCCGCCGGCGCTCCCTCATCGGTCAGTCCTGCGCCGCGGCGCCGAGGCGCTGGCGCTCGCGCCTGCCTTCCTGGAGCGCGGTCTGCGACCCCTGCGGCCGCGGGCCGGTGTACTCGAGGATGTACAGCCCGTCGTTGTACCCGCTCGCGTAGATGTACCCGCGCTTGTCGACGTACACATGATTGAGCGAGGACAGCTCGGATCCGTTCGGATCGCCGGGCTTGCCCTTCCACGTGCGCGCGTCGATGCGGGCCTTGGGATCAGGCGGCTCGAAGAACCCGGTCTCGGCGGGATGCCTCGGGTCGGACAGGTCGAAGACGCGGACGCCGCGGCTGAACCAGCTGATGTAGAGCATCCAGTCGTCGATCAATCCGTTCGGATGGTTCTCGTGGGCGTTGTGCGGGCCGAAGCGTGCCGGCCGGTCCATGTCGTGGTTCGGCGGAATCGGCAGGATGGACTGGATGATCGGCTTGGTTGGATCCGAGTAGTCGACCACCCAGCCGGTCTGCTGCGCTTTCGAGCGCGGCGCGCCGGTTCCCTCGTTCATGCAGACCAGCAGCTTGCGCGAATCCATCGTGACGACGTTATGCACGCCGAAATAGGTGGCCGGCATGGGCGGGCTCATGTCCAGGCGGCTCAGCGGCTTCGGATTCGCCTTGTCCCTGATGTCCAGGATGATCAGCCCGCCCGGCGGGTCCCCCAGCGTCGCCGAAAAGCCCAGCGTCTCGTCCCTGTTGGCCTGCGCGCCGTGCGTGGTCGGCACCTCGTCCTGCACGTAGGTCTCACCTCCGGCGACGTGCTGCCCCTTCGACCAGAAGCGCCCCGCTTCCTTCGGGTTCTTCGGATCGCTGACATCCACGATCATGTAGACGTGCCCGCGGTAGCCGCTCGCCGGCGCCGAGAGATACGCGTATTTCGACGCGAACCAGCTGAAATGCACGCCGTCGCGCAGGTTCTCGTCCCGATCGGCGGTCTTGAAGTACGAGAGCTGTTTCGGGTTGCGCGGGTCCGACACGTCGAAGAAGAGCACGCCGTGCCTGGGAAGCACCGGCCGCTCTCCGTCGATCTCATAGAGGCTTCTGATCGGCACCATCAGCACCGTGCCGGACACCTGCACCTTCGTGAACTTGCCGTAGGGATCCTGCACGGGGATGAACGCGACCGTCTGCGGCTTGGCGGGATCCGTCACGTCGACGATGCTGACGCCCTGGCTCCAGTAGTGCCCGTAGAAGATGTAGTCGCGGCCGTTGATCACCTGCCCGGTCACCTGCTCGCCGTCCGGGCGGCCGTTCATGTCCGTCCAGCCGACCAGCTTCATGTTTTTCGCGATCGGCGGCTTCTTCCCGCCGAAATTGAAGCCCTCGCCCGTCTTCGGCTGCTGCGACTGCTGCTGCGCCCCCAACTGCGCTCCGATCGCGAGCGCCCCGGCGACCACCGCCACCGCCAGCGCGGGGGCGAACCGGACGCGCGCGCGCTGATCCTTGTTCGGCATATCGGCTCCTCGTCTGTGTCCCACTCTCCGGCGTCAGTACACCTGGGCCGGCATCGCGGCACGTGCCGCCGGGGCACGTGCCACGATGAGCCCGTGCCGCTACCGTCGCTGCGCGGCCGCCGCGGCGGCGATCTGCCGCTCGCGGCTGCGCTTCGCTTCCTCGAGCGCCGTCACCGATCCCTGCGGCCGCGGACCGGTGTACTCGAGAATGTACAGGCCGTCGTTGTAGCCGCTCGTGTAGATCAGGCCGCGCTGATCCACGTACACGTGGTTCAGCGACGACAACTCCGATCCGTTCGGGTCCCCCGGCTTCCCGTTCCACGTGATGTCGTCGGTCCGGTACTTCGGATCCGGCGGGAGGAAGAAGCCGGCTTCGACCGGGTGCTTGGGATCCGACAGATCGAAGATCCGCAGGCCGCCGCGGAACCAGCTGATGTAGAACATGTAGTCGTCGATCAGGGAGCCGGGCTGGTTCTCGTGCGCGTTATGCGGCCCGAAGCGCGCAGGCACCGTGCGGTCAAAGCCCTGGGGAATCGGCAGGATCGAGAGGATCACCGGCTTGGCGGGATCCTTCATGTCCACCACCCACCCGGTCATCTGCGGCCGCAGGAGTGAGTTCCCGGCCCCCTCGTGCATCATGGCCATGATCTTCCGAGAGTCCATGGTCACGACGTTGTGGACGCCGAAATATCCGGGGGTCATCGGCGGGCTCAGGTCGATCCGGCTGAGGAGCTTCGGGTTCGCCTTGTCGCGGATGTCGAGAATGTTAACCCCTCCCGGGGGATCGCCGAGCACGCAGTAGAAGCCGACCGTCCCGTCGCGGTTCGTCATCGAGCCGTGCGCGTCCATCCGCTCGACGCTCGCCTCGAGCTTCTCGCCGGCCGCGGTGTGCTGGCCCGGGTAGTGCCAGCGCCCCACTTCCTTCGGGTTTCTCGGATCGCGGGCGTCGAGAATCAGGAAGATCCGGCCGCCGTACCCTTCGACGGGGGCCGACAGGTAGGCGTAATCGTCCACGAACCAGCTGTAGTGCACTCCCTTGTTGATGAGGGTGCCCGGCGCGGTCTTGTAGAAGGACAGGAACTTCGGGTTCTTCGGATCGTTGATGTCGTAGAAGCTGACGCCGTGCTCCTTGATCGGCTTCCGCTTGGCCTGGTCCAGCTCGGTCAGCGTGCCGATCGGCAGCATCATGATGTTCTTGTGGTTGACGAGCACCTTCGTGTAGTGCCCCATCGGATCCCGGTTCTTGATGAACGAGACGACTTCCGGCTTGGCCGGATCGGTCACGTCCACGATGCTGACGCCCTGGCTCCAGTAGTGGCCGTAGAAGATGTAGTCGCGGCCGTTGATGACTGCGCCGTCGATCTGCTCGCCCTGGGGCTGCATCCGGCGCGGGCCGTCCCACTTGATCGGCGGTTTCTTCTGTGCGTACGGGAACTCCTGCTGGCCGTACACCTCCTCGTGGCTCACCGGGGACTGCTGCTGCGAGGCCAGTCGTTCGGTGCCCAGCCACCCGGCGCAGGCGACGACCGCCGTCGCCGCCAGTACCCGGACGTTGCTGCGAAGCCGAGTCATGTTATCTCCTTCCTGTTCACACGTCGCCACCGCCGCGCGCTCACTGGCGCTGTGCCTGCGCGGAGGCAGCGATCTGCTGCTCGCGCTGGCGCCTTGCCGTCTCGAGTGCCGCCCGCGATCCCTGGGGGCGGGGGCCCGTGTACTCGAGGATGTACAGCCCGTCGTTGTACCCGCTCGTGTAGATCAACCCGCGCTGATCGACGTACACGTGGTTCAGCGACGACAGTTCCGAGCCGTCCGGATCGCCTTCTGTGCCGTTCCAGGTGGTGTCATCGATGCGGTACTTCGGATCGGGCGGCCTGAAGTACCCCGCCTCGACCGGGTGCTTCGGGTCCGAGAGATCGAAGATGCGCATCCCGGCGCGGAACCAGCTGACATACAGCATGTAGTCGTCGATGAGCGACCCCGGCTGGTTCTCGTGCGCGTTGTGGATGCCGAATCGAACGGGGTGGCGCCGGTCGACGTCCTGCGGCGTCTGCAGGACGGAGAGGATCACCGGATTCTTCGGGTCCTTCACGTCCACGATCCAGCCGGTCTTCTCCGGCTTCAACAGGTTGTTCCCGGATCCCTCGTCGAGCATCGCCAGCAGCCCGCGGCTGTCGAACGTCACCACGTTGTGAATCGCGAAGTAGTCGTCGATCATCGGCGGGCTGAGATCCAGCCGGCTCAGGAACGCCGGCTTGGCCTTGTCGCGGATGTCGAGGATCACCATGCCGCCCGGCGGATCGGGCCGCGCGCAGTAGAACCCGAGCGTGCCGTCGCGGTTCGCCTGGGCGCCGTGGAGGCTCGCGTGCTCGAACCCCGGCTCGAACTTCTCGCCGCCGGCCGTGTGCTGCCCCGGCATCCACCAGCGCCCCACCTCCTTCGGATTTCTCGGGTCGCGCACGTCGAGAATCAGGAAGATCCGGCCCGAGTACCCCTCGGCCGGCGTCGACAGGTACGCGTAGTCGTCCACGAACCAGCAGGAGTGCACCCCCTTGTTGATGATGCTGCCGGGGGCCGTCCGGTAGAACGACAGGAACTTCGGATTCTTGGGGTCGTTGACGTCGTAGAAGCTGACCCCGTGCTCCTTGATCGGCTTCTGCTTGGCGTCATCGAGCTCGGTCAGCGTGCCGAGCGGCAACATCATGATGTTCTTGTGGTTGACGAGCACCTTCGTGTAGTGCCCCATCGGGTCGCGGTTCTTGATGAACGAGACCACCTCGGGCTTCTTCGGATCGGTCACGTCCACGATGCTGACGCCCTGGCTCCAGTAATGCCCGTAGAAGATGTAATCGCGCCCGTTGATGACGGCGCCATCGATCTGCTCGCCGTCCGCGCGGCCGTTCAGATCGCTCCACCCGACCAGACGGACGTTCTGCGCCTGCGGCTGGAGCCGCCGCGGGCCGTCCCATTTGATCGGCGGCTTGTGCTGGGCGTACGGGAATCCCTCCTGCCCATAGATCTCCTGGTGGCTCACCGGGCTGGACTGCTGCGAGGCCAGCTGCGCGCCGCCGAGCCAGACGGTGCCGGCCGCGACGGCCCCGATCGCCGGAACGATCCACGGGTTGCTGTGCGAACGCGCCATGTGCCCTCCTCGTCGGTCAGTCCTGCCGGCCATCCGCTGCGAGGCCGACCTGCCCGCCTCGCGCGCGCTTCGCCTCCTCGAGCGCGGTCCGCGAGCCCTGCGGCCGCGGCCCCGTGTACTCGAGGATGTACAGCCCGTCGTTGTACCCGCTCGCGTAGATGTAGCCGCGCTTGTCCACGTACACGTGGTTCATCGACGACAGCTCGGAGCCGTTGGGGTCCCCCGGCTTGCCGTTCCACGTGCGCGCGTCGACCCGCCGCTTGGGATCGGCGGGCCTGAAGTGGCCGGCCTCGAACGGGTGCTTCGGATCGGACAGGTCGAACACGCGGACGCCGCCGTTGAACCAGCTCATATAGGCCATGTAGTCGTCGACGAGGCCGTTGGGATGGTTCTCGTGCGCGTTGTGCGGACCGAAGCGGGCCGGCTTGCTGTAGTCGTGCCCCTCCGGGATCGGCAGAACGGAGAGAATCACCGGATTGCGCGGGTCCGAGTAGTCGACGACCCAGCCGGTCATCTGCGTCTGCGATCTCGGCGCGGCGGTCGCCTCGTGCATCATCACGAGGATCTTGCGCGAGTCCATCGTGACGACGTTGTGGACGCCGAAGTACCCGTCGACCATCGGCGGGCTCAGATCGAGGCGGCTGAGGACGGTGGGCTTCGACTTGTCCTTGATGTCGAGGATCACGAGGCCGCCGGGAGGATCGCTCAGCGTGCCGGCGAATCCCAGCGTCTCATCGCGGTTCGCCTGCGCGCCGTGCACCCAGTAATCCTCGAACCCCGGCTGCGGCTTCTCGCCGCCCGCCGTGTGCTGGCCCGGATACCACCAGCGCCCGGCCTCCTTCGGGTTCTTCGGATCGCTCACGTCCACAATCACGTAGATCAGCCGGTTGTAGCCGTTCACCGGCGCCGAGAGGTACGCGTACTTCGACGCGAACCAGCTGTAGTGCACGCCGTCCGGCAGCTTCTCGTCGCGCGTGGCCGTCTGGAAGAACGAAAGCTCCTTCGGCTTCTTCGGATCGGACACGTCGTAGAAGGTGACGCCGTGCCGCGGCAGCACGGGGCCCTTGTGGTCAAGCTCGTACAACGTGCGCGAGGGCACCATCAGGACGTTGCCCGACACCTGCACCTTCGTCGTCTTGCCGTACGGCACCTGCACGGGAATGAACGCGACGGTCTCCGGCCTGCCGGGATCGGTCACGTCCACGATCGAGACCCCCTGGCTCCAGTAGTGGCCGTAGAAGATGTAGTCGCGCCCGTTGATCACCTGCCCGGTGACCTGCTCGCCGTCCGGCCGGCCGTTCATGTCGGTCCAGCCGACCAGGCGCATGTTCTTCGACTCGGGCTGCATGCGCCGCGGCCCGTCCCATTTGATCGGCGGCTTGTAGCCGCCGAACTGGAAGCCCTCCTCGTTTTTCCTCGGATGGGTGCCCTGGCCGGCCTGCTGCGCCTCGGCGATGACGATGAGGCCCGTCATCACCGCCGCCGCCACGAGCGCGCCCCCTGCTGCGGTCTTCCACCGGCGTGACATCAACGGTCCTCCTTGTGACGAGACGAACGGTCTGCCGCCGGCGCCGGCGCCGACGAGGTGGTTGCCGGCGACTGCAGCACCGGCAGGATGATGTGCGACGGGTGGTCCCGATCGTGATACACGATGTTGTTCGCGACGATCCGGCGCGTGTCGTATCCGATGGGGCCCCCGGTGTTCGGGTTGACGTCGTACTTCGGGAAGTTGCTGCTCGACACATCCAGGCGGATGCGGTGCCCTTTCTTGAACAGGTTGGCGGTGGCCCACATGTCGATCGTGAACTCGTACACGCGTCCGGGCTCCATCAACTCCGCCTTCTCGAGCGAGTTCCGGTAGCGCGCGCGGACGATCGAGTCCTGCAGGATCATCGCGTAGCCGTGCGGATACTCCACGCTCGGCGGGTACTCATCGACCAGCTTCACCGTGAAATCGGTGTCCACGGCGGAGGAGGCGGCCCACAACTTGACCGTCAGCGGACCGGCGATGCTGATGTCACGGTCCAGGACGGGCGTCTGGAAGACCAGCACGTCGGCGCGCGAGGACAGCGGCAGGTCGTTGGTGCACGGCCAGATCGCCGTGGAGCACCGCTGGTCGCGCGGGCCCCAGACTGACGGCGTCGAGTAGTTCCCCCCGAGCTGCGGAACCGGGTTGGCCGGGTCGAACGTGAAGCCGCTCGGCCCCGCGCCGGCCGCCGGAGGCTCGGTCGACAGGCCGCCGCCGGCATGCAGGTAGTAGCTGGTCGGCTTGGCCTGCGGCACGGGCCAGCGGTCGAACGAATGCCAGCGGCCGCCGTGGTTCAACCGGCCCGCCGGCGTCCGCTGCGATCCCTCGGCCCCGCCCATCACGAAGAGCTTCACGCGCGGCTCATCGAAGACGCCCGTCCTGCGCCCCATCAGCGTTTCGTCGAACCAGCGCAGGCGGATGCGGTCCCAGTTGTAGGCGCCGTCCGGCCCCATGTCGACGTCGTTCTGCACGCGCTGGGCGCCGCGCCCGGGCCCGTGCGCGGAGCCGGCGACGGTCAGGAGCTTCGGCGTCTTGTGGATCGCGGACAGCCCGAGATAATTGCGGATCGTGCCCTTGATGAAGAAGTCGTACCAGCTTCCGAGGAAGTACACCGGGACGTCCGGGTACCGATCGTAGAACCCCTCGAAGTTGTAGCCGTTCTGCTTCCAGTAGTCGTCGTAGTCGGGATGATCGATCCAGGCCTTGTACCACTGCTTCGCCAGCGGCACGTCTTCAAGCAGCTGCAGGTGCTTGAAGAGCGGCTGGCGCATCCATTCGAGCTGGTGCGCCTCCGCGTCCTCGAGGCGCGCCATGACCGCCGGGTTCTCGCGGGCGATCCGATCGCGTTGCGCGTGGCCGATCGTGTAGATCAGGTTGTGCGAGAGCGCGAACGCGCCGTTGTCGCCCGCCCCGTCGTTGCGGTAGTTCGCGGTGCCGTGGCCGATGAACATCGACGTCAGGTGCGGCGGGGTCTCGCGCGCGAGCGAGTTCTGGGTCGCCGCGTCGTACGAGTAGCCTGAGGTCCCGACCTTGCCGTCCGACCACGGCTGCTTCGCGATCCACTCGACCGTGTCGTAGCCGTCGCGTCCCTCGTTCGTGTAGATCGAGAACTCCCCTTCCGATTTCCCGTGGCCGCGTGAATCCTGGAACACGAACACGTAGCCGCGCTCGGCGAAGTACTTCGGGTTGTTCACCGCGGAGGCCCGCGGCACCTTGTCGTACGGCGTGCGGTCGAGAATCGCCGGGAACCTGCCGGCGGCGATCTGGCCGTTCTTCGCGGGGAAGTACAGGTCGGTGGCGAGCCGCGCGCCGTCCCGCATCGGCACCATCACGTTCTCGACGACCACGACGCCGTACTCGGCGGGACGCCGGTAATCCGAGAACACGGCGGGGTTGCGCCGCTCCTCTTCTCCGCGCGCCGCGACCGGCGACGACGCCGGCGGGACGAACGCGAGTGCGAGGATGAGTGCGGGAGGGAAGTACAGAAGGGCGCGGCGATGACCCGCGCGAGCAGAAGACGGCGTGGACATGAAGCCTCCGCGGCTGTTTCTCAAGTCGTGCGGTGTCGGCGACGAGCGGCCGCGCGTCCGCGGGGCGTGGAGGGTCGCCCCGCGGACGCGCTCGTGCGATGGACTAGAAGCGCAGACGAATCGCGAGCTGGCCCTGGAACGGGTCGGCCACGCCGTTCCTCCGCTGCGCCGCGCTCAGGCCGATGTCGCCCGGAACGCGGTCGAAGTCGCGCTGGTTCAGGTCGGCGCTCGCCGCGAACCCGGCGAAGTCCGGCCGTGGGTTGTAGCGCCCGCCCCCCGCGGAGACATACAGCGTATCGATGTAGTTGCTGTAGTGCTTCGCGTTCAGCAGGTTGAAGATCTCGAAGATCACTTCCGCCTTCATGCGGCCGCCCAGCGGAATGAACCGGGCGACGCGCATGTCGACGTTCCTGTAGCCGTCGGTCCACAGCGCGTTGCGCGGGACGCCTATCGGGCGGTCCGTCGTCACGGTGTCGTTGTTGAAGTCGAAGCCGGCCTGGACCTGGAACGGGTGCCCCCCTTCGATGTTCACGATCGTGGAGAGCTGCCAGTCACGCGCGAAGGCCCCCCAGGTCTTTGGCGTCTCGTAGACGGCCGAGCCCCTGAAGCTGTGGGTCGTGCTCAGGACCGACTTGGACCACTCGCCGTTGGGATAGTCCGTCTCCGATGGCGTGTTGCGCGACGTGATCGCCGTGGCGTCGTCCCACGTATCGTTGTAGCTGTACATCAGCCGGACGTTCAGGCCGGAGAAGCGCCCCGTCAACGACGCGGACAGCCCCTTGTAGCTCATGCGGCCGTTCATCTCGTACTGGATCAGGTTCTCGCGCGTCGTATCCGGCCGCGTGCCGCCGCGATAGTCCACGTCGAACGGCGTGGTGACGTTCGACGGGAGCCGCGAGCCGGCCGGGTAGAAGACCGCCGCCTGCGGGTTGACGTGCATCGCCCGGATGTTGTTCCGCCCGCGCGACCAGAGGCCGGTGACCTGCGCGGCGATGTTGCCGGTCAGCTGCCGCTCGAGGCCCACCGACAGCTGGGTGGACTGCGGCGTCTTCAGATCGGTGTTGTGCGCGATGTTCGAGTACAGCTTGCCCGAAGGCGGCGTCGCGAGGCGAAGCTCGCCGTTGTTGTAGATCGCGCTCTTGGGATCGCGCAGCTGCGCCCACAGCGCCGCCGCGTCCACCGACGTGAAATCGTACCGCCGGTAGCGGTCGGAGCTCCAGGACATGCCCTGCGTCATCTCGCCGTAGTAGGTGCTGCCGTAGTACATCCCGCCGCCGGCGCGGAGGACCGTCTTGTCATTGATGGCCCACGAGAGCCCCACGCGCGGCGCGACGTTGTTCGTGTCGTTCTTGAACCCGCCCATCAGCGAGGACCCGTTGCTCGACACGTCGTACTTGCCGGTCTGCGGGTCGATGACCGCCTCCCGCAGATCGAAGTTCGTCACGTCGGCCGGGAACTTGTGGTACTCGTACCGGATCCCGTAGTTGATCGTCAGGCTGTTGCTCGGCTGCCACTCGTCCTGGACGAAACCGCTCATGACCTTCGGCGTGATATAGGCGGCGGCGGGTCCGAACCCCTGGATGAAGGAGTTCGGCCGCCCCGCGACGAACGCGTTCAGATCGCTGAAACGCCATTCACCGAGCGTGTAGAACATGTAGTTCTGGAAGAACTGCACGGTCATCAGCTGGCCGCCGAACTTCATCTGGTGGTTGTCGCGGTACACGGTCACCGTGTCCTGGAGTTCCCACTTCGTCTCCCAGGTGTGCTTGTTCAAGCTGCCCGAGCTGCCGCCGCCGAAGGTCCCGCCGGTCCCGCCGCTGATGAGGAGCCCGGCGTCCCAGTTCGTGATGTTCTCGAGGCCGCCGCGGTGCGGCCAGCTCACCTCGTTGTTGTCGTCGTTGTACTGGAACCGCAGCGTGTTCAGCGTCTTCTCCGAGAGGAACGACGTCAGCGACGCGCTCGCGAGGTTGAAGCGGTTCTTGCTCTCCGACGACACGTCGATCGACGTCTGGCCGTTCGCGGTTCCCGCCGGCGAGAAGTTGTCGGCGAACGAGTACCGCACGGACGCGTTGTGCTTGCGCGACAGCGTGTAGTCGACCTTGATCGACCCCTTCGTCGACTTCGGCTTGAACTGCGTCACCCGGTTCGATTCGTCGTCGGCGATGTTCGGCAGCGCGATGCGCCGCACGGTGTCGATCGTCGTCTGGCGGATCGTCCGGATGCGCGGCTCGTTGTTGCTGGTGCGGTCGAACACGGCGTAGAAGAACGCCTTGTCCTTCCTGATCGGCCCGCCGATCGCGATCCCCGTGATCAGGCGCTGGAACTCGTCCGCCTCGTCCTCGGGAACAGCGGTCCTGACGCCGTCGGTCCCCGTCTCGCAGCAGTTGAACGCGGGCTTGTCGAACGCGTTGTGCCGCAGGAACATGAACCCGTAACCGGACAGCTGGTTCGTGCCCGATTTGGTGACGGCGTTGATCGTGCCGCCCGCCGCGCCGCCGTACTCGGCCGGCGCGCTCTGCGTCACGACCTGGAATTCCTGCACCGCCTCCTGGCTGAAGTTCCCGATCTCTTCACCGGTGTCCATGGTCTTGTTGACCAGGCCGTCGATGTTGATGCCGTTCTGGTCCCCGCGGTTGCCGGAGGCCGAGAAGCCGGCGTCGCCGCCCCACCCCGCTCCGCTCGTCCGGCCGCGGACGACGCCGGGGCTCAACAGAGCGAACTCGAGGAAGTCACGGCTGTTGGTGGGCAGCGCGCGGACCTCGCTCTCGGCGATCGTCGACGCCTGCTCCGTCCGCGAGGTGTCCACGAGCGGCGCTTCTCCGGTGATCGTCACGCTCTCCTGGATGCTGCCGACCGCGAGCGGAATGGTCAGCCGGTTCTCGGATCCGACGGAGACCACCACGCTTCTCTTGAACGTCGAGAAACCGGTCAGCGTCGCGGTGACCACGTACGAGCCTGGGGGCAGGGCGGGCAGTCGGAAGTTTCCTTCGGCATCCGCGACGGCTTCGCGCGTGAAGCCCGTGGCTTCATTCGTCGCGACGACAGTCACGCCCGGCAGGATCGCTCCCGTGCCGTCCTGTACCTGTCCTGCGATTGATCCTTCTGCGCGCCCCTGCGCCGACGCCAGCCCGCTCATCAGGGCGAGCGCGGCGAGCAGGGCGATCAGCATCCGCGGTCTCATCTCCATCACAATCCCCTCCCCATTGCGCATGAACACGACTGCCGACACCCGCCTCCACAAACGGCGAGCGGAGTGTGCCCCAATCCGGAGGGTCAGGCAAGGCACAAACCGCGCGGAGACATCTAATTACATGGCGGTGACAAACAGAGATCCGGAGAGGCCGACGCGTACGCAGCCCCGCTGCGCGTCGTGCGCGAGCGGCGTTCCCGAATTTGCTGTCATCGACGCCCGGCGCCGTTGACAGCCCGCCATCCCGCTTCTAGACTTGGCCGACTTTCGCCACCGCGCCTCTGTCTTGAGAGGGAACCATGTCATACAACCGCGTTGCGATGATCGATAGACGCCGCGCCCTGCTGTTCGCTGCGCTCACGCTGGTCTTTCTGAGCGGAGTGCCCGCGCAATCCGACGGACAGACGCTGCAACAGGGTCCGTTCAAACGACTGGCGATCCGCGGCGCGATGATCGTCGACGGCACCGGCGGTCCTCCCTATGGTCCGGCGGACGTCGTCGTGGAAGGCGATCGCATCACGCAGATCAGGATCGCGGGACATCCCCTGGGCAGGATCGACGAAGCGGGCCGCCCGGCGCGAGGCGATCACGAGATCGACGCGCGCGGCATGTATCTGCTCCCGGGTCTGATCGACTCGCACGTCCACATTCCCGGACCGGCCTCGAAGCGGACCGGCCTCGGCCCCGAGTACTACTACTACCTGAACCTCGCTCACGGGATTACGGCGGTCGTGGACGTCGTGAGCAGCGACGGGCTGAAATGGACCGTCGATCTCAGTGGCAAGGTACGCAACAACGAAGTCATCGCTCCGCGGGTGTTTCCCTACGCGCGGCTGTCAACGGACGGCTACCCGGTAGGTTTCGATTTCGCGGGTCCGATCACGACGCCGGAGCGAGGCCGCGAGTGGGTCCGGGCGGTCACGAAGGCCGGCGCCGTGGGGCTGAAGCTGAGAGGCAATCCACCGAAGGTGACGGCGGCGATCCTCGAGGAGGCGCGCCAGCTCGGGCTGAAGACCACCATGCACCTCGAGCAGCGGGGCGCCGGGCGCCTCAACATCGTGGAGGCTGCGCGCATGGGCCTGGGGCGCCAGGACCACTGGTACGGGCTGGCGGAATCGATGCTCGCCGAACGGAGCATCCCCCATTGGGAGCCGGACTACGTGTACAACAACGAGCAGGACCGCTGGCGTGATGCGGGCCGCACGTGGCAGCAGGCCGTCGAGCCGGGTTCACCGGAATGGAACAAGGTGATGGATGAACTCCTCGGGCTGGACTTCACGCTCGCCCCCACACAGTTCTTTTACGACTACTTGCGGGACACCGCGGCGCGGCGGCGGGCGGACTGGCACGATGAGTTCTCCTCTCCCGGCCTCCTGGCGGGCTGGGAGCTGCAGATCGGCAACCATCCCGGGATCCTCGACTGGAAGACGGAGGACGAGGCGAACTGGTATCACTTCTTCTACAAGTGGCAACGGTTCCTGAAGGAATACAACCGCCGTGGCGGCCGGATTGTCGCGGGGTCCGACTCGGGAAGCGGCTACGGCCTCTACGGCTTCGGCCTGATCCGGGAACTGGAGCTGCTCCAGCAGGCGGGGCTGAACACCACGGAGGTCATTCGCTCGGCCACGCTCTATGGCGCCGAGTTCCTCGGCGTCGACAACGACCTCGGCAGCGTGGAGGTTGGCAAGATCGCGGACCTGTTCCTGGTCGATCAGAACCCGCTCGTCAACCTGAAGGTCCTCTATGGGACGGGGCACCTCCGCTACAGCGCGGAGAAGGGGCGGACCGAGCGCGTGGGCGGCGTCAAGTACACGATCCGGGGTGGCGTGGTATTCGACGCGGTGCAGATGCGCGAGCAGATCAAGCGGATGGTCCGGGACGTCAAGCGCGGCCCGGCGTCGAAAACGGCTCAGAACTGAAGGAAGCGCGACAGCTTCACGGCGATGGCGCGGTTCTGCAAGTCCGGATAGCCCCTGGCTGCGGTGTCGCGTCCATCGGCGTAGACGAGGAACAGGTCGCTGCCCGGCTGGTACTCCCAGCGGAGCCGCGCATTCATTTCCAGCGAGCGGAGCGCCGAGTTGTACTGGACGAGGGCGCTGACGAACATCCTTGGCGTCAGCGCGAACGTGGGACGTGCGCCGAGCAACGTGACGCGATAGGCGCGCTCGGGCACGTCGATCCAGTTGACGGCTGCGCGCGGCTCCACCGCGAACCTCCGTGTGATCCGCGCGCGCCCTGTATACCCGAACTCGGTGCGCTCCCCCGCGAAGAAGCCGCCGCTCCTCAGCGTGAACGTGCCGTTGACTCGCCGCTGCGGCCCGAGCTGGTACGTCGCTTCGACCTCCTGGAACCTGTACTCGCCTCGTGGAACCACGGCGCCGCCGGCCACGCGAAACGCGCGTGGCAGGACCTCGTGGCTGTGGATGTAACTCACGCTGAACCAGTCGCTGTTGTGGAGGTCCGTGCGAAACGTGCCCACTTCCTGCTGGGTCTCGAGCGCGCCGTCCGCGCCGGTGTACCGGCTGATGCTCGCCTCCCAGGCCAGCTTTCGGACGCCGGGGAGCGAGCGCGGGCGTGGGCTGAACCTGGCGAGCGCGTAGCTCCGGCGGAAGTTTTCCCGGCGCATGAATCCGATCTCGGGGTTGAACGCCGGGCCAACCTTGAGGTGCTCCACCTCGAGGCCGTAGCGATCGGCGGCATAGCGTGCCTGCGCCCTGTGGCTGGAGGCGTCACCGGAGAGGCCGGTCGTCTCCGAGGTCGCGTAGTACCCGTTGATCTGGAGATTCTCGAAGAACACGAGGTTGGCGTCCGCGCCGTACACCTGATTCGAGCCCCGACCGGCGATCGTGGGGCTGCGGCGTGTCGCGATCAGTCCCACGCTGCTGCGCCGCAGCACGTCGTGCTTGATCCGGACGACCGAGAAGTTGGTCGCCGCGGCGCCCGCCTCCGGCGCCTCCTCCGTCTGGATGTTCAGCACGCCGATCGACGTCGGCCCGACGCGCCCCATCAGCCGTGCGCCGGCCTGGATGGCAATCGGCTGCCCTTCGCTCAGCCCGATCCGCCGGCTGAAGAAGAGCGTCGGCGTGTCATCGACCGCCGTCGCCCGCCTGGCGCCCGAGCCCGCGAAATCGAAGACCCCCTGCCCCTCGAGGAAGAAGTCCCGTTTCTCGGGAAAGAACAGGCTGAACCGCGTGAGGTTCACCTGCTGTTCGTCGATCTCGACCTGCGCGAAGTCGGTGTTGTACGTGAAGTCCAGCGTGAGGCTGCTCGTGACCGCGTACCGCGCATCGAAACCGATCGCCGCGTCGAGATCGTCGCGCCGCGCCACCGTGTTGGTCGTGGCGTTCGCGATCGCGTACGGTTCCACCTGGAGGTTGAACGTGCCGTCGGGCGGCTCGATGCCCTCCAGCGCCGCCGCAAAGGCGAGGTTGGAGAATCCCTGTGCGCCGTAGGTCGGCGGCACGCCCGACAGCAGCGTCTGCTCGTTCTTCGACCGCACGACGCGCATGACGTTGAAGCCCCAGCGTTGCGGGGAGGTTGCCGGGTAGCGCAGTGACTTGAACGGAATCGCCATCTCGGTCGTCCAGCCGTGTTCGGTCCGCTGGCTCCTCACATCCCAGACGGTGTTCCAGTCGTAGTTCACGCTGCTCTCGTTGATGACGAGCGCGTCGCGCACGCCGCCCAGCGGATTGGTCTGGAAGAAGAAGGCGCTCCGGCGATCGTGGAACGTGTCGAGCACGACAATGACGTTGTCGTTGAGCCAGATGTTGGTGTTGTCCCGGCGCATCTCGTCCGCCACCATCCGATCGGGCTGGCTGTCCCAGCAGCGAAGCGCCACGTAGACATGCGTCGCGTCAAAGAACACCCACGCCTCGGTCTGCTCGGTCGCCGGCTCGCCGCCGCGGGGATACTGCTGGACGAAGTCTGTCGTGGAGGGGACCTCCCCATAGACGGTCTCGTCCAGGCGGCCGTCGAGGGCGAGCGGCGCGGCCAGCCGCACGGCGCGCATCGTGATCGACGCTTCCGCAGCCGGCGCGGCGGAGACAAGGCCGGGCAGGGAAAGCAGCAACGCGACGCGGGCGCTCGCCAGCGCGATCGCAGACGAGGCCGGCAGAGCGCCATGCTGCCTGCGGCGCGGCGAGCACAGGGACGAGTTCCGCAAGGTGGCGCATGCTAGTCGCGGGATCGAGCGTTGTCAAAGCAATTTACGGAGACGTTTCCTAGACAACTCTTTACAATTCACAGACGCGGGAAGTCGCGCGTTTTCGGCTACGCTCGCCAAGCCATGATCGTGTCTCGCTCGGCAATCCCGGGCATCGCCGCTGCCGCCCTGTGGCCGGTCCTCGCCGCGGCGCAGACCCCTGCCATCAACCCGCAGGCCGCGCCTCGCCCGCGGGCCACGGCGGTCCGCATCCACACCCCAATCGTCGTGGACGGTGTACTCGAAGACGAGGCGTGGCGCGCCGTCGAGCCGCTGTCAGGATTCATCCAGTCCAAACCCCAGACGGGGCGGCCGGCCAGCGAGTCCACGGAGGTCCGGATCGTCTACGACGACCAGAACCTGTACATCGGCGCCTTCTGTTTCGATTCGGAGCCGGAAAAGCTGGTGGTGCCCAGCCTCGAGCAGGACTTCGACAGCGTGAACAGCGACATCTTCGGCATCACGCTGGACACGTTCCTCGATCGACGCAACGGCTTCATGTTCCTCGTCAACCCGGGCGGGGCGATGAAGGACGTGCAGATCTTCGACGACAGCCGGTCCGAGAACCAGGCGTGGGAAGGCGCCCTGCACGTGCGCACGCATCGCGACGCCCGCGGCTGGAGCGTCGAATTGGCGATCCCGTTTACGACGCTGCGGTTCGACCCCTCGGTGCGCGAGCACGTCTGGGGCATGAATCTGCTGCGCCGCATCCGGCGGAAGAACGAGGATTCGTTCTGGGCGCCGCTGGATCGCCGGCACCAGATCCACCGCATGTCCAGGGCCGGTCTGCTCGACGGCCTCACGGACCTCAGGGCGGGCAGGAATTTCTGGCTGAAGCCGTACGTGCTGGGGGGCAGTACCACCGGCGCCGCCCTGCCGCCGGGCATCGACAGGGGCGGCGACTTTGACGGCGGCCTGGATCTCAAGTACGGCGTGACGCCCCAGTTGACGCTGGACCTCACGCTGCGGACCGACTTCTCGCAGGTCGAAGTGGACCAGGAGCAGGTGAACCTCACGCGGTTCAGCCTGTTCTTTCCGGAGAAGCGGGACTTCTTCGTCGAGAACTCGGGCACCTTTTCCTTCGGCGACCTCACGGAGCGCAACTACCGCCTGGGGGCGACGCTCCAGGATTTCTCGTTGTTCCACTCGAGGCGCATCGGCCTGACGCCCTCGGGGCAGCCGCTCCCGATTCTCGGCGGCGCGCGGCTGACCGGAAAGGCCGCGGGGTTCCAGGTCGGCCTCCTGAACATGCAGACCGAGGCGCGCGGCAGCTGGCCGGCCGAGAACTTCACGGTGCTGCGCCTGCGCCGGAACGTGCGCGGGCGGGCCGACGTCGGATTCCTGCTGACCAACCGGCAGAAGACCAGCGAGGGGCCCGGTGTCGCGTACAACCGCAGCTTCGGCGTGGACGCCAACGTGCGCTTTCTGAACAACCTGATCGTCAACACGTACGCCGCGGCGACGGCGCAGCCGGGGCTCACCGGTGATAAGGGGGCCGGGCGAGTCACCGTCGGCTGGCGCGATCGGCTGTGGAACGCGGCGGCCTTCGTCAAGCAGGTCGGCGATGGATTCCGGCCGGCGATGGGCTTCGTCCGCCGCGGATCGATGCGGCAGCACTACGCCACCGTCGGCATCCATCCACAGCCCTCCATCCGCTTCGTACAGGAGGTGAATCCGTACGTGGAGATGGACTACATCACGGACCTGAACTCCGTGCTCGAAACCCGGACGGTGAACTACGGCCTCGATACGCAGTTCCTCGATGGCGGTTCGCTGGAGGTGGAGTACCGTGACGCGTTCGAGCGCGTCTTCCAGCCGTTCCGCGTGTCGGGAAACGCCACCGTCCGGGCCGGCGACTACGATTTCGGTCAGCTTGGCGTGGCGTATCGCTCCAGCGCGGGCAGGCGGTTCTCCGGGCGCGCGGGGCTGAGCACGGGCGGCTACTTCGGCGGCGAGAAGACCACCCTCAACGCCTCCCTGGCGTGGCGCGCGCGGCCGCAGCTCGCCTTCGACCTCTCGCTCGATCGGAGCGACATCACGCTGGACGGACGATCGTTCAGTACCGATCTGATCGGCCTGCGGGCCCGGGCCAGCCTCTCCACGGTGTTCTTCGCCAGCGGGTTCTTCCAGTACAACTCGGCGGCCGATCACCGCGTCCTCAACTTCCGGCTCGATTACATCCACTCGCCGCTCAGCGACCTGTTTGTCGTCTATACCGAGCGGCGTGACTCTTCGGGCGGCGGTGTGCTGGAGCGGGCCTTCACGGTCAAGCTCACGAGGCTGCTCGCCTTCTAGATATGGAAAGACCGATGGCCGCGCGCCGGGCGCCGTCGATCCTGATCGCGATTCTGCTCGGGGCCGCGCTGACCGGCGCCGCCAGCGGCGTCCGCGAGATTCCATACACCGACGCCAAACCGATCCTCGAGGCGTTGCGCAGGGACGTGCTGCCCGCCGATCTCGGCGCGACGCCGGCGGCCGCGCGCGAATCGACGTGGGCGGCGTGGGTCTCGCGGCGCGACTCGGCGATCCGCGCCAGGCTCGCGCGCGGCGACGAAGACTCGATCGTCAACCTGCTGCTCTACGGCACGAGCTTCACGACCCGGCCGCGCGCGACCGAACGCGACCTGTCGGCGATCGCCCTCGCGCGCGGCGACGTGCGACCGGTGGTGTCCTCGCGCGTGGAAGACTTCGTGGCCGCCCTGCGCGCCCCCGGGACGAACGAGCGAGTGCAGTTCGCGCGGGAAGTCGTCGAAGCGAGAGGGATGAACCCGGACAGCGCCGCGGGGAGGGAACAGATACGCCGCTTCCTGTACGACAGCCTCACGCGCGTGGCCGGCGAGGTTGCCGGCTTCACCCGGGCCCAGCCGTCGCTGTCCACCGCGGCTCGTGCGGGCGCGGCATTGCGCGAGCGCTCCACGATGTTTCGCGATCGCGGCCTGTCGTCGGACACGTCGATATACGTCAACCTCGGCCTCGACCAGGCGCTTGCAGCCATCACGTCAAAGAGCCTGTTGGCCCCCGGCGGCGTCCGGCGCGTCGGCATCGTCGGACCGGGCCTGGATTTCACCGACAAGCACGACGGCTACGACTTCTACCCGGAACAGAGCATCCAGCCCTTCGCGGTCGCCGATTCCCTGCTGCGCCTCGGCCTGGCGGCGCCCGGACTGCGCGTGACGACCTTCGACGTGAGCCGGCGGATCAACCGGCACCTGGCCGCCGCCCGCCAACGCGCGCCGGCGGGCCGGCGCTACGTGCTGCATGTGCCGCGCGACATGGACCTGCCCTGGAGCACGACCCTGGTGAACTACTGGGAACGTTTCGGCGATCGGGTTGGCGAGCCGGCGAAGCCTCTCGCCGCGCCGCCGGGGGTGGGACACGTACAGGTCCGCGCCGTCAGTGTTCGCCCCGAGATCGTGCGGTCCCTCGACCCACACGATCTGAACATCGTCTTGCAGCGGCTGGAGCCCCTGGCGGTTGACGAACGCTTCGATCTCATCATCGCAACCGACGTGCTCGTGTACTACGACGTGTTCGAACAGTCGCTGGCGCTCGCCAACATCGCGCGGATGCTGCGGCCTGGCGGGCTGTTCCTCTCGAACACGATTGTCTTCGAGCTGCCCGCCGTTCCGCTCGAGTCGATTGCCTACACGGACGTGATCTACATGCGCCTGCCTGACGGGAGCGAGAGAGGGGATCGGATCGTCTGGTATCGGCGCCAATGAGCGGCGGGTCGAGGCGTGCGGCGCCCGAACTCCCGCTCGACGGCACCGGCGGCGCGCGCGACATCGCCCGAACGGCGGTACAAGAGGACGTTGGCGGAAACGTCTATCCTGAACCCCGCATATACTCTCCCGATGCCCAAACGTTCTCTCCCATTCCTTCTGTTCGTGTGCGTGGCGGCTGGCCTCCTCGCCGCCCCGGCGCCCCAGCCGTCCGCCCGCAACGCGCGCGTCAAGGCACTGGTCGGCGGAACGCTGATCGACGGCTTCGGCAGCCACCCGCTTCGCAACAGCGTCATCGTCATCGAAGGCGAGCGCATCGCGCGCGTCGGGCAGGTCGGCTCTCTCGCCGTTCCGCACGGGGCTGACCTCGTCTCCACCGAGGGGATGACCGTGCTGCCCGGGCTCTGGGACATGCACGTGCACACCATGCTCGCCGGGCACTCCGACTACGCGCACTGGGACAAGACGTATCCCGCGCAGTTCGAGTCGGTGATCATGCCGGCGGCGGCAAGACAGCTCCTGATGGCGGGCGTGACGAGCGCGCGCGATCTCGGCGCGCCGCTCGAGGCCAGCATCAACGTCCGCGACCGCATCAACCGGGGCGAGATTGCCGGCGCCACGCTGTACGTGTCCGGACCGTTCATCCAGCACGAGCCGTATCCCGGGACGGAAGCGTTCCGCTGGGGCGTGTCCGGCGCCGCCGACGCGCGCGAGAAGGTGGAGCGGCTCGCCCGGGCGGGCGTGGACGTGATCAAGCTGATCGATCAGGACCAGATGACGATGGAGGAGGTGCGGACCGTGGTCGAGCAGGCGCACAGCCACCGGCTGCCGGTCGTCGCGCACTCGCACCGGCCGGAGGAGATCCGGCGCGGCCTCCAGGCGGGCGTGGATAACTTCGAGCACACCGGTCTCTCGAGCGCGCCCGAGTATCCGGACGACGTGATGGCGATGGTGCGCGAGCGCACGGCGCAGATGAGCCTGGGGCCGTTGTGGTGGACGCCGACCGTCGAGGGGCTCCTCAACTACGAGTACCTGCGCGACAACCCGGAGTTCATGGACGATCCGGCGTGGCACGAGGGGCTGCCCCCCGCGATCGTCGAGGACGTGCGGAAGTCGCTCGAGCACCCCGATCGGCTTCCTTATTATCAGCTCACGCCCGCGCGCCGGCCGACGCTGAAGCGCAAGTTCCAGCAGCTGCGCGAAGCGGGCGTCGTGCAGCTCGTGGGCACCGACAGCGGCATCCCGATGCAGTTCCACACGCAGAGCACGTGGCGCGAGATCGACGCGTGGGTGAACGCGATGGGCGTGCCGCCGATCGAAGCGATCCGCGCGGCCACGTACTGGCCGTCGGTGGCGATGAGGAAGGCCTCCGAGGTGGGCACCGTCACGCCCGGCAAGTACGCGGACATCATCGCCGTGCGCGGCGACGTGCTGCGGGACGTCACGCTCCTGCAGCGCGTGGACGTCGTCGTCAAGCGCGGGGTGCGGTACCGGTAGGTTGGACTGCGCCGCCCGGCCATGGCCGGGCGGCGCATGATGCAATTGATGGTGGTCAGTTGGTGGGTGGCGTGGACGCGAAGCTCAGGTCCGCGCGGTACCGCACGACGAAGCGCTCGAGCCGCGTGACGACGCCGGTGAAGTTCGCCTCGAGCCGTTTGGCGCCTTCCTCTCCCAGCACGATCTGGAACGGGTGTCCCTTGCCGATCGCCTCGTAGGTGTCGTAGCCGACCGCGGAAAAGTACGTCCCGCCCGCATCGCCGTACACGACTTCGAGCATCTGGTACGACTTCACTTTCGCCTGCTGCATCACGGGCACGACGTGTTTCTTGACCAACGTCTCGAACTCCCCGCGCTTGCCCGGCGCGATCTCCACTCTGGTCACGAGCGCAAGCGGCGACGGCGCGGCGTTCGGATCGGGGTTGTACGACAGGTCAGGCCGCGTTCGCGCCAGCAGCACGCGCCGCGCGGCGGTCAACTTCGCGCCTCGCGCGCCGAGCGCCGCCGCGCCCTCCGCCCCGAGTGCCTTGCGGACGGGAGACTCGCCATCGAACGCGGCGAGGCTCGTGACGGGCGTGAAGAACGCGAACGTCCCGGTCTCGCCGAACACGCCGCTGCTGTAGGCCGTGCGCCCCGGCAGGCCTCCTTTCTTCTGGGCCGGTATGACCTCGTTCTTCTGGAACTCGACGTAGTCGGCGCCCGTGCCGGGCTGGACGGTGACCAGCGTCGCCATCACCCAGTGGCCCTTGTCCGCGGGAGCGGACTGCTGCGCTCCCCCGGTGGCGCCGAGCAGGCTCGCCGCCGCGGCGACGACCCCACATACGACGATGCGGCCGATAACACGCTGTGGCATCGCTGACTCCTCCTCCATGAGTCCGTGAAACGCGTGGGAACGGACGATGGCGGACGCCGGGATCGAGGAGGCGTGCGGAAAGAACAGTGGAGCCTAGGACCGCCGGCAACCACTGTCAAGGACAAACGGCGGGAGCGTCAGGAATCGGGCCGCGGTCCGTGAAGCCTGTCCCGATGAGCTGGCGGCAACTCGGTGCCGCCACCGCCTTTCCGGAAACGTTCTGCCGTCCGAATCCGTCTAAATTGGTCGCTTCGGGGGACGACCGGTTTTCCGCACCGGCCCGGCGGCTGCGAGATACGCATGACGACTGCCGAAAGCTACGCCCAGGATCTCCGCATCGGCTTGCGTGTGCTCGGCCGCGAGTGGTCGTTCTGCGCGCTCGCCGTGCTGGTGCTCGCCATCGGGATCGCCGCCGTCACCACCCAGTTCAGCATCGTCAACGGGGTGCTGCTGCGCGGCTTCTCGTTTCCCAACGCCGACCGGCTGATGAACGTGAACTTCATCGACCCGACCAGCCGGACCGCCTTCGGCGTGAACGGCCGGATCCTGTCGAGCGACTTCCGGGAGTTCCGGTTCGAGCAGAAGTCGTTCGAGCGGATGGCCTCGTACCTGAGCGGGTCGACGGTGAACGTCACCGTGAACGGCTCGCCGCGGCGGTACACCGGCTCGTACGTCACGGAAGATTTCCTCCGGATCCTCGGCGTGGCGCCCGTCATGGGGCGTGGCTTCGTCGCGGCCGACAACTCGCCCGGCGCGCCCAAGGTGGCGCTCATCGGCTACGGCGTGTGGCAGCGGGACTTCGGCGGGACTGCGGACATCGTCGGAACGTCGACCCGCATCAACGGCGCTCCCGCGACCATCGTCGGCGTCATGCCGCAGGGGTTCGCGTTCCCCGGCAACGAGGAGCTGTGGATTCCGCTCTACACCGAGTTCCCGGTGCGGGGCCGGAACGACCCGCGCGAGAACGCGCCGGCGGTGATCGGGCTGATCCGCCCCGAGGTCCCGATCCAGCAGGCCGAGGCGGAGATCTCCGGTTTCGCGGCCCGCTTCGCGAAGGCGTACCCCGACACGAGCAAGGCGTTCAACACCGGCCTGGTCGAGCCGTTGATCCAGGCGTTCACCAACGGCCCGCTGCGCGGAACGCTGTTCACCATGCTGGCCTTCTGCGTGGGCGTGCTGCTCATCGCCTGCGTGAACGTGATGAACATGCAGTTCGCGCGCGCCATGCTCCGCGCACGAGAGCTCGCCGTCCGGTCGTCGCTCGGCGCGTCGCGGCTGCGGCTCGTGCGGCAGATGCTCACCGAGAGCGCGCTCGTGGGTGCGATCGGGACCGTGGCCGGCATCGGGCTCGCGTACCTGTCGCTCGGGTGGTTCACCGCGACGCTTCGCGGCATGGAGAACCCGCCTCCGGCCTGGATGAGGTTCGAAATCGACAGGCCGGTGCTCGCAGTGACGGTCGCCGCAATGGTCCTGTCGGCGCTCGTCTCCGGGCTCGTCCCGGCGTGGATGGCCTCGCGCATGAACGCCGCCGCGGTGCTGCGCGAAGGGGGACGCGGCCAGACGGGGAGCCGCATCGGCCTGATCACGCGCGGGCTCGTGGTCTTCCAGATCGTTGTCACCTGCGTGCTCCTGATCGGATCGCTCCTCCAGCTCAAGTCGCTGCTCAAGCAGCAGACGATCGACTACGGCTACGACACCCAGGGGATGCTGTCCGCGCGCATGGGGCTGATGGACGCGGAGTATCCGACGCCGGACTCCCGCAGGCTGTTCTACGACCGCCTGCTCCGCGAGCTGCGGCGCGCGCCGGAATTCGAGGCGGTGGCGCTCACCTCCCGTCTGCGGATGGTGTTCTCCGGCAACTCGCCGATCGAAATCGAAGGCCAGGTGTACAAGGATCGGCGCGACCGCCCGCGCGCGAACTTCGAGCAGATCGCACCCGGTTTCCTGGGCGTGACGGGCCAGAAGGTCGTCGAGGGGCGCGACTTCACCGACGACGACCTCCAGTCCGCGCGCCCCGTGGCGCTCGTCAACGCCGCGTTCGCGAAGAAGCACTTCGGGAACGAGACCGCCGTGGGCCGGCGGTTCCGGACGGGCGACGGCACCGCGCAGTTCGGGCCGTGGCGGACGGTCGTCGGCGTGGTGACGACCGTCCGGATGCTCGGTCCGTTCAACAACCCCAACGTGGATGAATCCGGGTACTACACGCCGTTCTACTCGCCGCCGTCCGGGCCGCTCGGCGACACGCTGGTCGGCAACCAGTTCGGCACGGTCCTGGTGAAGCCGCACGCGGGGCAGCGCGCCGAGTCGCTGGCGAACGCGCTTCGCCGCGAGGTCCGCAAGGTGGATCCGAACCTGCCGCTGTACTTCGTGGCCACGCCGAAACAGAACCTCGACAGCACCATCGCGGGGCCGCGAATCATCGCCGTCATGTTCTCCATCTTCGGCCTCATCGCCGTTGTGCTCGCGGCCGCCGGGATTTACGGCGTGATGTCGTTTGCGGTCAATCGCCGCACGCAGGAGTTTGGCGTGCGCATGGCGCTCGGCGCGGGCCACGGCCAGATTCTGGGGATGGTGCTGAGGCAGGGAGGGCGGCAGGTGGCGCTCGGGCTCGCGCTCGGCCTCGCGCTGGCGTTCGCGCTCGCGACCGTGGCCCAGGACGCGATCTCGCGAACGCTCTTCGACGTCAGCGCGCGCGACCCGCTGACCTACGGCGCGGTGTTCCTCCTCGTCACCCTCGTCTCGCTCGGAGCGCTGTTCGTGCCGGGGCGTCGGGCGACGCGCGTCGACCCGATGATCGCGCTGCGCGCGGAGTAGCGACTCGCACGCACGCGTTGGCCATGGAGCGTGTGTCTTGGGATCCACGGAGGACAATGTTGGAGGCGCCGTCCGCTCCTGGCGGTCGCCGTCCACCAGCGCACGAAGTTCGAGGGTTGGGTGTAGCGGTGTAACACCTTTAAGGGCCGGTCCCTTCGACAACCACTGCTCGCCGGAGGCGACAAAGGATCGCAAGCGAAGGACATCGCGCGGGCACGGGGCTTCTGGCGCGACTATCTGGAGGCAAAAAGGCATGGCAAGGAGACATGAAGACTGGAATATCGGGTTGGCGGAGAGTCTTCGCGATCCGGAGTTCGCTCGAGAATTCCTGCTCGGAGCGATCGACGAAGGCGTTCCGCTTCAGGTGGCGCTTGCCAAAGTCATTCGAGCGATGGGCGTGAAAGAGTTCGCGGCGAAGGTTGGAATGGCGAGCCCGAATCTTCTGCGGACACTGCATCCCCGCCACAATCCTACTCAGGACACTCTGAATCGGCTTCTGAAGCCGTTTCGGCTCAAGCTAAGCCTCGCGCCGATCTCGGAACGACCGAAGCGCCGGCGCGCGGCGTAGATCAAAGCATGAAGTCCATCGACGTGACCGAAGCCGAAGCACGTTTAGACGAAGTCCTCGAAGAGGCGCAGCGTCAGCGCATCGTGGTTCGCCGAGAGGGCGCCGACTGTGCGATCGTGCTGTCGATGCGAGCGTACGAACGTCTTCGAGCAGGCCCAATCCGAGCATTTCTCGCACTCCGGAACGACATCGCCCGCGAAGCGAGCGAGGCCGGGTTGACCGAGGAAGCGATTGACTCCCTGTTGAGCGACGACTAGTCGGATCCGCAATGGATGCGCCAGCGGACGCGGCCTGGGTTCGGTAGGATGTGCCGATGAAGATGCCGGGCGGCGATGCCGCCATCGTCGACCGGAGCCCTTGGATTCTGCGCCGCGGCGAGCGTGTTCCCCGTTTAACGAGCTGCTTCGTGAAGTAGAGGCGACGAGCGATGCACACCACACCACACTTGCTAGATGTCGTCGCGCTCCTCACAGACGTCCCCGAGCACGGCCTTCTGCGCGGCCAGGTCGGCACCGTCGTCGAACTCCTGGACGGCGCCTATGAAGTCGAGTTCTCCGATGACGAGGGCAAGACGTACGCGGAGCTGGCACTTCAGTCCGACCAACTCCTGATCCTTCACCACCGCCCGCTGCGCGCAGCATAGCCGTTGACGAACAGAGCCGGAGACGACGTTGGTCAGCGTCCGTTTGCTCACGCGATTGCTTTCACATAGAGCTGCAGCACGCGCGTGATTCTGCAATCAGTGCAAAGGAAAGAAGGACGACAACCGGTGCCAGTAATCGTTGTCCGGAGCCGCAACGATGCGTTCTTCGATCTCCGCTCGTAGTTCCTCGTCGCAGTGTTCGCCGATCTGGTTGGCCACCACATCGTCAATCGCTTCCACAGCCGAACGGATCACCTCGTGGCCGAACCTGTTGTGGAGCGCCAGTTTCCCGGAGGGAAGAAGCTCGTCAGTCATGCGCCTCCTGATCTTCAGGCTTTGCCGAGCGGGATGCCCACGGCCTCAGCGATGCGGTGCTTGAAGTCTTCCCAGCCCGCGCCCTTCCGTGCGAGCACGTGCGAGGCATCGAACCAGTTGTTCGTCGTTGGGGATTCGGTGGCCAGCGTTTCTTCCTTCAGCCCCTTCAGCGCGATGATCGTCCAGAAGTCCTTGAAGCCCTTGCCGGCCGCCTTCTGGTGTGACTTCTCCGCTTCACCGGCGCGGTTGTGCGCGTTGCTCTTGTCGGTCCCGCCCTTAATCTCAATCGCGACCTTGTTGCTCGTCTTCGTGCCGAAGGCTTCGGTGATGGCCACATCGGGATCGCTGCTCAGCGCGATCGTCACGATCCGCTTCGATGCGTTCTTCACCTTCAGGCGCGTTTCGGTCCGCTCGATGATGAACGGCTTCACGAGGTCCGCGATCACGAGGAATACGTCCTGGGTGGCCTGCTTGCCGATCGCCGTGTTGTTCTGTCCCTGCAAGTACGAGCCGAACGTCAACAGCGGGAGTTCGGCTACATCTCGGCCTTCGATCCGTGGCGACACCTGCCGCACCAACTCCGCCAAGCTGACGGCCATCGCTTCGCAGAATGCCGGGATCAGGTCCGCCTTCGTGATGATGCCGGCGGTTTCCATCCGCTTGAACGGCCCCATGCCGGTACCAGACCCGTAGAAGGTCTTCTGCGGGGAGCCCAACAGAAGCCGGTAGTACCCCACCAGCGTGGGCTTTGCTTCCAGCACCGCCGGCAGCGGGAACACGTGTTCATCGCGGATGCCGGACGCGGCCAGAATCTGCTGCGCGTCCTTCGGCACGAAGCGGAGGATTTCCGTCTTCAGCCGTTCGGGATCGACGGTCGCGAGGGCATCCGACAGCGCGTCCATGAGCCACGTCTTCCGCGCGCCGACCAGCAACTGGTGGAAGCGCACCTGCCGCGCCGCCGACGGGGCGGTGATAGTGGGGCCGCTCGCCTTAGCCACGCGCAATTAGTCCGTTCAGCCGACGTTCCGCGATTTCGAGGTACCGGGGGTTCAGTTCGACGCCGATGAATCGCCGTTTCATCGACACGGCCACGAGGCCAGTGGTCCCTGAGCCGATGAACGGATCGAGCACCAGATCGCCCGGCCGCGTGGCCAGCGCGATGCACGGTTCCACCAGCGCGGGCGGGTACGTCGCGAAGTGGGCCTCCGGGTACGGTTTGGTGTTGATGTCCCACACCGTCCGCAGGTTCCGGTTGTTCGGGCCGCGCTTCGCCTTGGGGTCGTAGTGGTAGCGTTCGCTCTTGCTGAACAGGAACACGTACTCGTGACAGCGCGTCGGCCGGTCCTTCACGCTCTCGGGCTGGCAATTCGGCTTGTTCCAGACCAGATCCGCCCGCAGGTACCACCCGGCCTGTTGCAGCGCGAACGCGAGCCGCCACGGCACGCCGATCAGATCCTTCGGTGGCCCGCCACGTCCGCCCGCCGGACGTGTACGAGTCCCCGATGTTCAGCCAGAACGTGCCATCGTCCCGCAACACGCGCTTGACTTCCGTGAAGATCGACACGAGCGCCGCGATGTAGTCGTCCAGCGAGCTTTCGAGTCCGATCTGCCCGCCGATCTTGTAGTCGCGCAGCGACCAGTACGGCGGGGACGTGACGACGGCCTGAAACACGCCGCCGGGCATCTGCGCCAGCAGCGCCTGTGAGTCGCCCAGGAGCAGCGCGGATCGCGTAGCCCCCTTGTCGAACAGCCGGTGCAAGGAATCCGCGTCCGGCGACTGAATCAGATCGACGGGCTGCTCAGCGAACGGCAGCACTTGGCTGGAACGGTCCCGGGTTCGTGCGCGCGCGACGGCCCTCATGACGATGGCATTTTACTCGGAGATTGGCAGACCGACCGCAATTCACTGCAACAAACGGGGATTCCGCCGTAAGCTACGGCGGTGCCCGCCCCGCCCGCCAAGCCACGACCTCGCCGCCGGCTGGTCTTGCCGCCGCTGACCGATGGGCAGCAGGTGTTGTTTACCTTCGACGACGACTTCCCGAAGGATCAGCGGAAGCCGGCCGCTGAAAAGGTGCTCGCTGCGCGCCGCTGCGGGACGAGCACACCCGTCGTGGTGCCGGCGGGCTTGCACGTTCATGTCCGCGAACATGCGGGGCTCCCGTGGCAGCCTGTCGATCCGCCCCGGCGTCGGGGGCGACCGCGCACGGACGCCAGCGGGCGCCGCGGGACCGAGCCAACGCCTCCTCCTCCCGGACGCGGATTCGAGTGGTCCGACGATGCTGCATCGACATTGAGGCCGCAGGTCTGGAACATCGTTCGTGATCGTGACGACGAACGCCACGACACCAACCGCCGCGTGACAGACGACGGAAAGATCTTCGACCAGCTCACGGCTCTCGCGGAGCGGTTCCTTGAACGGGAGCTGTCGCCTGCCGAACGCGAACGGCTTCGGACGCTGTTCCGAGGTGGTGGGTCTCGACGGCGACAGGATGACGGCGACCGCCGTCAGGCCAAGGCGAGCGCCATCACGCTGGAACTGGTCATGTGGAAGGGCGGCATCGGCGAGCGGGACATGACGACCTACAAGAAGGCCCGCGCCGCTGGGAAGCGTCCCGACGTGGAAGTCCTCCGCTACCGCTGAAGTCCGCGTAATTTGTCTGCCGGGTGGGCTGTGAGCATTCCGCTCATGGCTGCACACACCGTACAAACCCCGTCACCACGCCTGCTTCGGCTGCCGGCTGTTGCCGCCGAATTGGGCTGCTCCCTCGACACCCTCGACCGGCTGATCCGGCGCGGGCAGATGCCGGTTGTCCGGATGCCGTCCGGCCGGCGCCGCATCGCGCGGGAAGACTTGGACGCCGTGATTGCACGCTGGCGAGAGGAGAGCCGGTAAGTGGCCGCGCCCGGCGACACGAAGGGCGCGACGATCGAGGCCACGGGCGGGCCGGCCCGCCTCACCACCACCGCCGCCACAAACACCAGCACGACGCCGATGAAACCTTCCGACAGCAAGGCGGCCGGATGACCGCTCACAGGTGCTCGAAGTCGCCGATGAAGCTATCCAACTCGGGTTTGTAGTAAACGCTCACATGATCGGGTGGTAACCCTGTCTCAAGGACTCGGCGCTTCCAGTGGCGGTCCAAGGCGACAAATCGGGCATACGCCGCCGCCACGATCGCGTGAACAAAGTCGACTGCGTCATTCGGTTGCCAGGCGTGCGATCGCGCCTCGCGCGTCGCGATTCGCCCGAGTTCACGAAAAACGAATGTTCCCGGCTTGGCCGCGTCAAACGGCAATCTCGGGAACATTCGATCCAGTCGCGCGGGATCAGCCACGTACTCCGCCCGCCACCGTTCGATCATCGCAGTGATCTCTGTCTTCAGCCTCGCCAGTTCGTGTTGCACCGCGTCACGATCTGTCGCGTTCAGATCGATGATCTTCGCCAGCGTAAGCGGACCGCCGTGGATGTAGGGATAGTACGCTCGGAGCAGCGTTTCTGAAACACACGGGCTGCTGTTTTCCGCGCCGATCCCGTGCTCTTTCCGCAGCATCTGAAACGGATTCATTTCGAGCGGTATCCAGAACGGGCCGATCGACTCAAGAAACGAACGCAGCAGGTCCGCCGTCCGGCCTTGTGCGCTGCTCAAGTCGAGCACGTGGGTCCACGAGAACAGCAACGTCCCCTTCGAGCGAAAGGCGTTCAGGAACCGGTCGCGCAACGGATCACGGCGCACCAGCTCATCGAACGAGTCGTGGTCGAGGTAAATGCTGGGCGGACGTTCGAGGCTTGCTTCAACAATGAACGAATCCGGCGACGGCTCAGAGACGCGAATCATCGGGCAGCTCCGACTCAATGGGACCACGTACGGGACCAATCACGCAATGGACTGCCGGACGTGTCTATCGCGGTGTGTCGATAACGACTGAAAAATCAGCGGGTTAGGATTGGAGGCGCCGCCCAGATTTGAACTGGGGATGGAGGTTTTGCAGACCTCTGCCTTACCACTTGGCGACGGCGCCGATCGGAACGCGGGAGCTTAGCGCGGGGTTCTGACGGTTGGTTCTGCCGGCTGGTTCTGCCACCTGGTTCGCCACGAGCCCACCGCCCCGCGAGCCATTGGTCCCCGCCACAAGTACTGGTCGATCGAAGTCCCTGAGCGAACCAGCTACCCTGCTGCAACCGCCCGCCCCGCGAGGAGAAAAATGGAGCGGGAAACGGGATTCGAACCCGCGACTTCGACCTTGGCAAGGTCGCACTCTACCACTGAGTTATTCCCGCTCGCCCAGCCAGAATATCAAGAATACTAGAGATTAGACGCCCCAGGCAAGCATGACGACCCGCGTTGCCGCCGTTCTGGAGCACGCGGAGGCCTGCGGCCGAGGCGAGCGGCTGGCTCGACGACGGAGAGGACCATCGCGGCGGTGACGGCGGCGTCGAAGGACAAGAAGCTCTACGGCCTGAACGCGAGCGGCCGCGCGCCGGCCGCCGCCACGCCGGACGAGTTCGCACGTCGCGGCCTGAAGACGGTTCCTCATCGCGGCGAGCTGTCCGTGTCGGTCCCAGGCGTGGTGGACGGCTGGGCGACGCTCCTCGGCCGCTTCGGGACGCTGCCGTTCGACCGCGCGCTGCAGCCGGCAGTCGCCTACGCGCGCGACGGCTTCGGCGTGTCCGAGATCGTCGCCTGCCAGTGGGCAGACGAGGCGACCGTCCTCGCGCGCGACGCGCACGCGGCGGCCACTTTCCTGCCCGACGGCCGCGCGCCCCGCCCCGGCGAGATCTTCCGCAACCCGAAGCTCGCGGCCACGCTCGACACGCTCGCCCGTGAAGGCGCCGCGAGCTTCTATCGCGGCACGATCGCGCGACAGATTGCCGCGGACATGAAGCGCCGCAGCGGGCTGGTCGCCGAAGCGGATCTCGCGGCGCATCGATCCGACTGGGTCGATCCGGTCTCCACGACGTATCGCGGCCACGACGTCTTCGAGCTGCCGCCCAACACGCAGGGCATCACCGCCCTCGAGATGCTCAACATCGTCGAAGGCTTCGACCTGAAGGCGCTCGGTCACGACTCGGCCGAATACCTGCACGTGATGGCGGAAGCCAAACGCGTCGCGTTCGCGGATCGCGACGCGTACGTCGCAGACGCCGCCGCCGTACCGGCCGACGTCCTCACGATGATGCTGTCAAAGGACTACGCCGCCCGGCGACGCCGCGAGATCGACATGTTGCACGCCGCACAGGCGTACGAGCCGGGCCGGGTCGCCGGCAGCGCGCGGCGCCGCGACGCCGGCGAGCGCACGATCGAAGCGAAGGGAGACACGGTCTACCTGACGGCCGCCGATCGCGACGGCAACGTCGTCTCGCTGATCCAATCCCTCTACGAAAGCTTCGGCTCCGGCATCGTCGCGGGAGACACCGGCATCGTCCTGCAGAACCGCGGGAGCCTGTTCTCGCTCGGCGACGGGCATCCGAACCTCATCGCCCCCGGCAAGCGGCCGTTTCACACGCTGGTGCCCGCGATGGTGATGAAGGACGGCCGCCCCTGGCTCTCGTTCGGCGTCATGGGGGGCGACATGCAGGCGCAGGCGCACGTCCAGGTGCTCGCGAACCTGATCGACTTCGGCATGAACGTGCAGGACGCCGGCGAAGCGCCGCGCTTCCGGCACATGACGAGCGGCCTGGCACTCGAATCGGCAATCCCCGCGAGCGTGCGCGCTGGACTGACGTCCCGCGGCCACCGCGTGATCGAGAATCCGGGCGGCTTCGGCGGTTACCAGGCGATCATGATCGACCCGCGCACGGGCCTGATGATGGGCGGATCGGATCCGAGGAAGGACGGGGCGGCGGTGGGGTTCTAAGAGAAGGTAAAAGGTAAACGGTAAAACGTCAGGGGGCGTCGAAGGCCGCCTGGTAGACGACGATGCGCGGCTCGCTGCACGCACCGTCGTAATCGATCGCGACCACGTCGAAGCGGCAGGGACCGTCGCCCCCTCCCTCCGTGGCGAGGTACGCGCGTGCCATGCGCGCGACCTGAAGCTGCTTGCGGCGGGTGACCGACTCGGCCGCCGTGCCGCACCGGCCGCCCCGGCGCGTCCGGACCTCGACGAACACCAGCGTGGCGCCGTCACGGGCGACGAGATCGATTTCGCCACATTTCGTGCGGAACCCGGTGGCGAGGATTGCGTACCCGCGTCGCTCGAGTTCCGTGCGGGCGGCGCTTTCTCCCCGCCGGCCGGTGGTCTGGCGGGAATCCGGGCCGGGCATGGCGCCCGACCCGGAGCAAAACAGGGACCAGCAAGGATTCGTTACGCGCCGGCGCGCGAGGTCTCCACGCGGCGGACGCCGCCGCGCTTTTCGACATCGGCCAGCGCCTCGTCGAAGACCTTCACGGCGATGTCGGCCTGCTCCTTCGAGAGCACGAGAGGCGGCGCGAACCGCACCGCGTTCGGGCCCGCGCCCAGGATCAGCACGCCTCGCGCAAACATCGCCTCGATGACGGCGTCGCGTTCGGTCGTGGCGCGCTCCTTCGTCTTGCGGTCGCGGACCAATTCGACGCCGACCATCAGGCCTTTGCCGCGCACGTCGCCGACAAGCGGGTGCTTGTCCATGAGGCCGCGCAGCCGCTCGATCAGGTGGCTGCCAACCGTCTCGGCGTTCCTCACCACCTGCTCGCGCAGGAGCTTCACGGTGGCGAGCGCCGCGGCGCAGGAAACCGGGTTCCCCCCGAACGTGCTCGCATGCGTGCCGGGCGGCCAGTCCATGATGCTCGCGCGCGCCGCGGTGATGCCGAGCGGCATGCCGGAGGCGATTCCCTTCGCGATGTTCACCACGTCCGGCTCGAGGTCGAAGTGCTCGCACGCAAACATTTTTCCGGTGCGCCCCATGCCGGACTGCACCTCGTCGGCGACGAGCAGGATGCCGTGCTGCCGCGTGAGGCTGCGCAGCCGCTCGTGGAACTGCTTCGGCGGCACGACGTAGCCTCCCTCTCCCTGGATCGGCTCGACGATGAGCGCCGCGACCTCGTCCGGCGAGACGAGGTGCAGGAACAGCTGGTCTTCGATCCAGTTGACGCATTCGGCCGCGCAGGTGTCGGGCGACGCGCCCACCGGGCAGCGATAGCAATCGGCGTACGGGGCGTGGTACACGCCGGGCATCAGCGGGCCCATGCCCTTGCGCTGCACGACCTTGCTGGCCGTCAGCGCCAGCGACCCGAGCGACCGGCCGTGGAACGAGCCGAAGAACGCGATGAGGTTCTGCCGCTTGGTCGCGTAGCGCGCGAGCTTGATCGCCGCCTCGGTGGCCTCGGTGCCGGAATTCGAGAAGAACGATCGCACTTCTCCCTTGATAGGTACGATCTCCGCGATCTGCTCGGCGAGGCGCACCTGCGGCTCGTAGTAGAAGTCCGTCCCCGACATGTGCAGGAACTTCTGCGCCTGCTCGACGATGGCGCGGACCACCTCCGGATGCGAGTGGCCGGTGGAGTTGACGGCGATCCCGGCGGCGCAATCCAGGAACCGGTTGCCGTCCACGTCCTCGACGATCGCGCCTTCGCCGCGTGCCATGACGAACGGATACGAGCGGGTATAGGACGTCGACACGCGTTTCTGGTCGCGATCGATGAGCGCCTTGGCCTTGGGGCCTGGGAGGGATGTTTTTATTTCCGGTCCATTCATGATTGTTCTCACGGCATGAGAACCACAAAGAGCACTAAACACTCAAGGCAGGCCACCAAGAAAGCGCTCGTGATCTCTTGGTGCCCTTGGTGGTCTTCGTGGTTATTTTCTTTTCCACCGCGTGCCCGCGGCGGTGTCTTCGAGCACGATGCCCCTGGCATCGAGCTCGGCGCGAATGCGGTCGGCCGCGGCGAAGTCGCGGTTTCGCCGCGCTTCCCTGCGGGCCTGGGTCAGCCGCTCGATTTCCTGGACTGGCACCGGCGGCTGCTCTTCCTCGCGCCGCCTGACCGCCACGATGCCGAGGACGCGATCGAAGCGGTCGAACGCGTCGCGGATCGCCGGAACGTCGGCGCGCCCCACCTCGCCACCGTCAATGGCGGCGTTGAGCGTCCGCACCAGCTCGAAGACGACGCCGAGGGCGCCGGCGGTGTTCAGATCGTCGCGGATCATCTCGGCGAAGGCTCTCGACGCGTCCTCCACGCGCGCGGCCGTTTCCGGATGCGGGCCGCCGCCGGGCACGGCGTCGAGCCGCAACAGGAAATCCGTCAGGCGCCGCACGGCCTCTTCGGCCTGCTGGAGGCTGGTCCACGAGAACCGCAGCTGCTTGCGGTAATGGACCGAGAGCAGCAGGTAGCGCAGCGCCGAGGCGCGGTACCCCTGCTCGAGGACGTCGCGCACGGTGAACACGTTCCCGAGCGACTTCGACATCTTCTCCCCTTCGTCGAGGATCAGATGTTCGGTGTGCACCCAGAAACGCACGAACGGCTTGCCCGTCGCCCCTTCGCTCTGCGCGATCTCGTTCTCGTGATGAGGGAAGATGAGGTCGACGCCGCCCGTGTGGATATCGATGGGCGGCTCGCCCAGCAGTCGCAGGGCCATCGCGGAGCACTCGAGGTGCCAGCCGGGACGCCCGGGCGGCAGCCCCACGTCCCACGTGGGCTCGCCCGGCTTGGACGCTTTCCACAGGACGAAGTCGCGGGCGTCTTCCTTCTCGTACTTGTCGGTGTCCACGCGCGCGCCCGACTTGATCCCGGCATGATCCAGCCGCGCGAGCTTGCCGTAGTCGGGCAGCGTGGAAATCTTGAAGTAGATCGACCCGTCGCTCTCGTAGGTGTGGCCGCGTTCCTCGAGCGCCTTGACCACCTTCCCCATCCACTGGAGGTTCTCGGCGTCGGTCGCGCGCGGGGTGGCTTCGGCCTCTTCCAGGCCGAGCGTGGCGGCGTCCTCCCGGAACGCCGCGATCCACTGCTCCGTGTACTCCCGCAGCGGCATGCCGGCCTTCTGGGATTCGATGATCGTGCGGTCGTCCACGTCCGTGAAGTTCATCACCTGGCGGATCTCGAAGCCTTCAACGTGGCGGAGGGCGCGCCGCAGCACATCGACGCACACGAACGTCCGGAAGTTGCCGATGTGGCCGCGTGCGTACACCGTCAGGCCGCACGTGTACATGCGGACCGTGTTCCCCTGCGACGGGGCGAAGGTGTCCTCGCGACGGGTGAGGGTGTTGTACAGGCGCATGGTGGCTCGTCTCGGGGGCCGGCTCAGGCCAGGGGCAGCGGGCGCGTCACTTCCAGATCCGACCCGCCACACCGCGCGCGCACGCGAAACACGGCGCCGTTCGTATTGGCGACGTCGAACGTCACGTCGATCGGTGTCGTCTCGGCGAGCGGCGCCTTGCGCGTGACCGCGTCGGTCCGAGCGGCGAGCTCCTGGCCGACCGCGGCGGCGTCTGCCGCGGAGAACCCCACGGACTCCGCAACGCGCCGCGCCATGGTCAGGAGAATGGGACGGAACCTGGCGTCCGAAGGCACACGCAGCCGCATCGGCAGCCCGGAGGCGGACATCCCGACAATTCTATAGCGAAACGCGGCTGAACAGCCGCCGCGCGTGCCGGACATCGGCGTCGATCTGCTCGCGCAGCGCGTCGAGGTCGGCAAACGCGCGCTCGTCGCGAAGGCGCTGCACGAAGTACAGCCGCATCGCGGTGCCGTACAACTCGTGATCCAGGTCGAAGATGTGGGTCTCCACGGTCGGCGCGTCCGAGCTGCCGAAGGTGGGCCGCACGCCCACGTTGGTCACCGCGGCGCGCAGCCGCTCGTCGCCGGCCAGCTTCGCCGCCGTGGCGTACACGCCGTTGGGCGGCAGCAGCTCGTTGGCGGTCTCCAGGTTGGCGGTGGGAAACCCAATCTCGCGTCCCCGCGAGCGCCCGCGGACCACGGTTCCGTCGAGGAAATAATGGTGGCCGAGGAGCGCTGCCGCTTCGTCCATCCGGCCTTCCGCGATCAGACGGCGGATGCGCGTGCTCGAGACGACGAATTCCTTGTAGCGCACCGGGTCGATCTTCTCGGCCTTGAAGCCGTAGCGCATGCCGAGCGCGCGCAACAGCGTGAAGTTGCCGGTGCGATCGCGCCCGAAGAGAAAGTTCGCGCCCACCCAGACTTCGACGGCGCGCACCCACTCCACGAGCACCTCCTGCACGAACGCGTCCGGCTCCCAGCGGGACAGCTCCGGCGTGAAGCGCACCACGACCACGCCGTGCATGCCCGCGCGATCCAGCGCCTCGAGCCGCTGCGCGGTCGTCATCAGGAGCCGCGGCGCCTTGTCGGGGCGGACCACTCTCGGCGGATGCGGGTCGAAGGTCATCGCGATCGGCGTGCCCCCGCGCTCGCCGGCCCGGCGGCGCACGCGATCGATGATCTTCATGTGGCCGCGATGCAGGCCGTCGAAGTTCCCCAGCGCCAGCACCGGCTGGGGCCAGTGCGGCCTCGGGCCATCGGGAAAGTAGATGAGGTCCATCAGCAGTCGAGGATCAGCCCATCATATGCGAGTTGCATGGACGGCGGCAGCTTCGCGCAGGTGGCGGCGTGGCCCAGATCGTGGGCGATGTGCGTGAACCAGGTCTCGCGCGCGCCGAGCCGCGTGGCCGCCTCCACCGCCTCGGCCAGCGAGAAATGCGTGGGATGCGGCCGCTCGCGCAACGCATCCAGGACCACCACCTCGACCCCCTCGAGCAGCGGCCACGACTCCTCGGGAATGCGGCTGCAGTCGGTCAGGTACGCAAACTGGCCGAGCCGAAACCCGAGCACGAGCCGCTGCCCGTGGAGGACCGGCACCGGCACCACGGGCACGCCGGCGGCCGAAAACGGCCCGTCGACTGCGGTGAGATCGATGTCGGGAATGCCGCCTCCCCTGGGCGTATCCGCGCCGAACACGTACGCGAACATCTTCCGGATCTCACCGACGGTCTGCCGGTCGCCGAAGCACGGGATCCGCGCGTGCCTCAGCGCGTTGAAGCGCCGCACCTCGTCGAGCCCGACGACGTGGTCGGCGTGGCCGTGGGTGTAAAGGATGGCGTCCACGCGCGTGACGCCGAAGCGCAGCGCCTGCGCCCGCAGGTCGGGCCCGGTGTCCACGAGCAGCGCGGCGCCGTGGTCCGCCTCGACATAAATCGACGGGCGCCAGCGGGCGTCGCGTGGATCGGCAGACGTGCACACCGCGCAGGTGCACCCGATCATCGGCACGCCGTGAGAGGTGCCGGTTCCAAGGAACGTCACGCGCACAGGTGTAGCATACCCGGATGGCGGACCACGCAGGCGAGGCGTTCCAGAAACTGGTCGACGTCATGGCTCGTCTTCGCGCACCCGGCGGGTGTCCGTGGGACCGCGAGCAGACGTACCGGTCGCTGCGCTCGTACCTGCTCGAGGAGACGTACGAGGTGCTCGACGCGATCGACCGCGAGGACCATCGCGCGCTCGAGGGAGAGCTGGGAGACTTCGTGTTCGAGGCGGTGTTCCTGGCCCAGATCGCGGCCGAAGAGGGACGCTTCACGATCGCCGGCTCGCTCGACCACGTGGTCGAGAAGCTGATCCGCCGTCACCCGCACGTGTTTACGGAAAACGTAAAAAGGGGTCGGGAGCCTTTTTCCCCTGATCCGAGCGGGAAAAAGGCTCCCGACCCCATTTCTTCCGCCGGCGTCCTCCAGCAGTGGGAGCAGATCAAGGCGAAGGAACAGGAGGCGCGCGGCGAGCAGACAACCGTCCTCGGCGGCGTGAAGCGGTCGCTGCCTGCCCTGCTGCGCGCCTACGAGATCGGCAATCGCGTCGCCGCCGTCGGCTTCGACTGGGAGCGGGCCGAGGACGTCGTGGCCAAGGTGCGCGAGGAGGTGGATGAACTCGCGCACGCGCTCGAACGCGAGAGCCGCGCGCGCGCGGAAGAGGAGATGGGGGACCTGCTTTTTGCGATCGCGAACCTCGCCCGCAAGATGGGCATCGAGCCGGAGTCTGCCCTGCGACAGGCGAACGAGAAGTTCACGAAGCGGTTCGAGGACGTGGAGCGCCGCCTCGCGGCACGGGGCACGTCCGTGCACGAGGCGACGCTCGATCAGATGGAATCTGTCTGGGCGGAGGTCAAGGAGTCGTAGTCTTTCGGGCCTTCCCGTCGCCGAGCGTGTACTTCGCGATCCACTCGTACTGCCGCTGGAGGCGATCCCGCTGGTGATAGTACTCCTGCAGCCCGTGCCCCTCGCGCGGATAGAACACCAGCTCCACGGTCTTGCCGCGATCCTTCAGGGCGCGATAGAACTCCATCGGCTGTCCGATCGGCACGCGTTCATCGTTGGCGCCGTGCAGGATCAGCAGCGGCGTCGTCACGCGATCGACGTAGGTGATCCCGGACCGCTCGTTCAACAGCGCCAGCGTCCCCTTTGAGGGATATCCCCTGAAGAAGCCCCCGAGATACGCCGGGATGTCCGTCGTGTTGTACATGCTCGGCAGGTTCGACAGCCCGGCGCCCATCATCGCCGCCTTGAATCGACCGGTCTGCGACACGATCCAGCACGTCATGTAGCCGCCGTAGCTCCAGCCCTGCACGGCGAGCTTCTCCGGGTCGGCGACGCCGCGCTTGATCACGGCATCCACGCCCGACATGATGTCGCGGTAGTCCCCACCGCCCCAGTCGGGGATATTGCCGCGCATGAACTTCTCGCCGTAGTTCGTGCTGCCGCGCGGGTTGGGATAGAGCACCGCCCATCCCTGCCCCGCCCAGAACTGCCCGCCGTCGCCGTACGCCACGCGGAACGAGTTGGTGAACGCCCCGGTGGGACCGCCGTGGACGACAACCATCAGCGGATACTTCGTCGCGGGATCGAACCCGACGGGTTTCAGCAGCAGCCCCTCGATCTCGAGGCCGTCCGCGCTCTTCCAGGTGAGGACCTCGGTCTGGCCGAGCGCGAGGTCCTTCACCTGCGGATTCGTGTCGGTGATGCGCCTGAAATCCTGGAACGGCGCGTCTGAAATCATCACTTCCGCCGGTGCGTCGGCCGAATCGGCGATGAAGGCGGCGCGCAGGCCATCGCGGCTGAGCGAGATCGACGAGATGTTGGCGCCGTTGGTCACACGCTCGTACGTGCCCGACTCCAGGTCGTACGCATACATGTCGCGCCAGACACGAACGCCGGCCGCGAACCCGATCCTCTTGCCGTCACGCCCCCAGATCAACGCCCCGGGCGACGCGTCGAACGCCGGGCTCGCTGCGTCCTTCGACGTCTTCGTCGCAACGTCGTAGAGCATCAGGTGGCTGTTGCCGACGGTGCCCACCGTGATGCCGTCGCCGATGGAAAGCCCGGCCGGATCCGCAATGTAGGCGATCGTCTTGCCGTCAGGCGACCAGCGCGGCGAGGATTCGGGCGCGGCGGTCGCGGCGATCTTCTCGAGCCCGCCACCGTCTGCGCTGACCGTGTAGATGTCCTCGCGATCGTCGCGGACCATCGGGGTCGGCGCCGCGGCAAAGACGATCGTCGCGGCATCGGGCGACCACGACGGCGTGCCGCGCACGGTGCAGTTGCACCCTCCGGTGAGCCGCCGTTCCTTCCTGGGCTCGACATCCACGATCCACAGCTGCGTCAGGCGGAAATCTCCCTCGAACACCCTCGCATCATCGCGCCGCTTCCGTTTCTCGTCGTCGTCTTTCGACAGCGCTTCGCGCGAGGTGAAGGCGATGGACTTGCCGTCGGGCGCCCATTCGTAGGACGAAACGCCTTCCTTCACCGAGGTGAGCTGCCACGGCTCGCCGCCGTCGGCCGGCATGACCCAGATCTGCGGCCTCGGTGCGTCATCACCCTCACCGCTCCCGCGCGCGGCGGTGAAGGCGATCAGCCTGCCGTTGGGCGACCAGCGCGGGCTGGTCTCGCCGCGATCCCCGAACGTCAGCTGGCGCGCCGCTCCACCGGCCGCCGACACACGGTAGATGTGACTGCGGGCTTCCATGCGCTTCTCGGCAGGCGGGCTCGCCGCCGGCTCCCACTGGCGCACCGTGTAGAGCACGGCGCTCCCATCAGGCGCGATCTCGGCGGATCCCACGGTGCGCACGGCCATGATGTCGTCGAAGGTCACCGGCCGCCTGTCGGCGGCCCGCGCGCTCAGGGCGCAGGCGACCGCCACCGCGGCCATCAGTGAAACCCTTATGGATCCTCGTCCAGTCCAAGCCCGCATCAGACCCTCCGGCGCGCGATTCTATGTCATCGCGCCCCGCCCCGTCGCGAGTTCTGCGATGTCCGGCGCGCGAACGCATCGCAATTCCTGCCCGGGCCGGAGCGTCGAGTCCACTGTTTCTTCGGAAATCCGCCCGCCGCGCTGCGAGCGCGCGGCTTGCACCCATCACGGGCGTGCAGGCTCCTGCCGTCGTCCCGGCGCTGGCCGTGATTGCCGGTATCGCGTGCGGCGTGCTCGCCCCGTCGTTGCGGCCGTACGCGGCGCCGGCTCTTGTGGCGTCTCTTGCGGCGGCGCTCGTGGCGTGGCGCGCTTCGCACGCGCGGACGTTCGCCGCCCTCATCCTGGCGGGCTTCGGCGCTGCCGGCGCGCTCCTCGGAGCCGTGGAAGCCGAGCGCGCCATGCGCACGCCGCTCGCGGCGTTCTTCGCCGACTACACCGCGCAACCAGGCGGCGGCGCCTGGCCGCTGACGATCGAAGGACGGCTGCGGGGCGACGCCACGCCCACCGACTACGGCGCGTCGATCACACTGGAGGTCGAGCGCGCGCGCACGCCGTGCGGGTGGCTGCCCGCCGAGGGGGGCGCCCGCCTGGCGGTCAGCGGAACGCTCGCGGCCGGCGCGCTCGCAGGCTGGCGCGAAGGGCGGCGCGTCCGGCTGCCTGCCTCGCTCCGGATCCCGACGAGGTACCGCGATCCCGGGGTACAGGACGAGTCGCTTGCGCTCGCGCGGCGAGGAATCGCGCTGGTCGGCTCGGTCAAGAGCGGATCGCTCGTGGAGGTGGTCGCGCGCGGCAGCGCGATGCAGGAGGCGGCCTCCGCCATTCGTGCGCGCGTGCGGCGCACCGTCCGCCGGTTGGTGCCGGGCGATGCGCTCCGGGCCGGCATCGTGACCGCCATCCTGATCGGCGATCGCGGCGGCCTCGACCCCACCACGACCCGCCGCCTCCAGGAGGCGGGCACCTATCACGTCATCGCCATCTCCGGCGGGAACATCGTCATTCTCGCCGGCCTTGCGTTCGTGGTGCTGCGGCTGCTGCGGGTACCGCGCAGGGGCGGATCGATCGCGCTGGCCGCGCTGCTGTGCGCGTACGGATATATCGCCGGCGGCGGGCCGTCGGTCGCGCGCGCGACGATCGCCGCCGTCGTGTATTTGCTCGCGGTTGCGGCGGACCACCGATCGCCAGCCATGAACGTGCTCGCAGCGGTGGCGCTCGTCGCCGTGGCATACGAGCCGCTGGAGGTGTTCGATCCCGGCCTCGCGCTGTCGTACGGCGCGACGCTGGCGCTGCTCGTGGCGGCGGATCGCGTGCGGCTGGGGAAGCGAAACGCGATCCTGGCGGTGCTCGCCGGGACGATCTGCGCGGAGCTGGCGCTCTTCCCGATCGGCGCGTCGGTCTTTCACCGCGTCACGGTGGCCGGACTGATTCTCAACTTCGCGGCGATCCCCCTCATGACGGTGGTGCAGGTCGCCGGCCTCGCGGTCCTCGCCGCCGTGCCGTTTTTCGACGTCCTCGCCCGTGCCGCCGGTGCCGTGGCCGGGCTCGCCTCGGTGGGGCTCGTTGAATCCACACGGCTGCTGGATGTCGCGCCATGGCTGACCTGGCGCGTGCCGTCGCCGGCGTGGTCGATCGTCGGCGTGTATTACGCCGCGTGGGTCCTGGCGCTGTGTGGTGGTGTGATCGCGCGACTGCGGTACGGAGCGTTGGCGGTGGCAGCCTCCGCGGCCCTGATGATCTGCGTTCCGTCACTGACGCGCCTGGCGCGGCCGCGCCCGGCGCCGGCCGCGGGAATGCTGCGCGCGACGTTTCTCGACGTCGGGCAGGGAGACGCCGCGGTCGTGCAGTTTCCGGGGGGCTGGTCGCTGCTCGTCGACGCGGCGGGCCTCCCCGCGTCCGCCTTCGACCTGGGCGAGCGCGTGATCACGCCGGCGCTGCTCGCCCTCGGCGTGCAGCGGCTCGACTACCTGGCCATCACTCATGGCGATCCGGACCACGTCGAGGGGGCGCCAAGCGTGGCGCGGGACTTCGGGCCGCGCGAGCTGTGGGAGGGAATCGTTGTGCCGCCGCATCGCACGCTGAACGATCTGCGCCGGATCACCTCGCGCGGGGGTGGAGCCCTTCGCATCGTACGGCCGGGCGATATCGTGCGCCTTGGCGGCGTGGACGTCCGGGTGTTGCACCCGCCGGAGCCCGACTGGGAGCGACAGCGCGTCCGGAACGACGACTCCATCGTGCTCGAAATCCGCTACGGCGATGTGTCGATCGTCCTGCCGGGTGACATCAGCGCGCCGGCCGAAGAGGCGCTGGCGACCCGGCTGTCAGACGCGCCGCTGCGGATCCTGAAGGCGGCGCACCACGGCAGCGCGACCTCCTCGTCGGCCGCCTGGCTCGACGCCGCGCGCGCCGCCGCGGTGGTTTTCAGCTGCGGCCGCGGCAACCGCTACGGCCACCCGCATCCTGCGGTGCTCGACCGCGCCGCCTCGCGCCGCACGCCGGTGTTCCGCACGGACGAGGACGGCGCCATCACGGTCACGACTGACGGCAGGACAGCGCACGTGGAGACCTTCACGGGACGCAGTCTCGAATTGGCGCCGCGGCCCAGATAAGGTCCTGCACCGTCACTGACAATGTCACGGTGCGAGCCAGGCGGGCGGCGGCACTGTCGGCTGCCGCGATCGGGTTCCGCACGCGGGAACGCGTGCTCCGGCGGCTTGTCTACAGCAGGCGTGGGGCCCCCGAGTACCCCACGCCGGACTCTGGCACCTGCGCGGCGCGTTCCGGCTGCGCCTGGCGCTCGCGGTGCTCCACACGATCGCCACAGCCGACAGTGCCGCCGCCCACCGCGGTCGTTGTGAAAGGCCCCTCAGCGCGACGCCGCGCGCGGGGCGTGGTACTCCTGGATAGCCTTGACCGTCAGCCCCTCGCTCTTGAGCGCGCGGATGGCGCTCACCGCGGCGGCCGCCGCCGTGAGCGTCGTGATGCAGGGGACGCCGTGGAGCATGGCGATCCGCCGGACGGTCTTGTCGTCGAAGAACGACTCGCGCCCAAGCGGCGTGTTGACCACCATCTGCACGCGCCCGTTGAGGATCTCGTCGGCGACGTGGGGCCGCCCTTCGTTGATCTTGAAGATCACGCCCGATGCGATCCCGTGCGCCCGCAGGAAGGCCGCCGTGCCGCGGGTCGCCACCAGCGTGAACCCCAGTTCCGCCAGGTCCCGGGCGACCGCGAGGACGCGCGGCTTGTCGTCGTTGTTGACCGAGATGAACACGGTCCCCGCCTCGGGCAGCTGCTGGCCCGCGCCAAGCTGCGCCTTCGCGAACGCCGCGCCGAAGGTCGGCGCGCCTCCCATGACTTCGCCGGTCGACTTCATCTCCGGCCCCAGCAGCGTATCCACGCCGGGGAAGCGCATGAAAGGGAACACGGGCGTCTTGACGAACGAGCCCGAGACCTCGAGGTCTTCGCCGATCTCCTGCTCCGCCAGCGTGCGCCCGATCATCGCGCGCGCCGCCACCTTCGCCAGCGGCACACCGGTCGCCTTCGAGAGGTACGGCACCGTCCGCGACGCGCGCGGGTTGACCTCGAGGACGTACACGGTGTCGTCCTTGATCGCGTACTGCACGTTCATCAGGCCGACCACCTTCAACGCGCGCGCGATGCGCCTCGTGTACTCCCGGATCGTGGAGAGGTGGCGCGGCGCGATGTCGTACGGCGGCACGACGCAGGAGCTGTCGCCCGAATGGATCCCCGCCTGCTCGATGTGCTGCATGCTCCCGCCGACGCACACGGCGCCCGCCTGGTCCGCCACCGCATCGACGTCGATCTCGACCGCGTCCTCGAGGAACTTGTCGATCAGGATCGGGTGGTCCGGCGCGGCGTCCACCGCCGTCGACATGTAGCGCTCGAGCGCCCCCATGTCGTAGACGATCGCCATCGCGCGTCCGCCCAGCACGTACGAGGGCCTGACCACCAGCGGAAAGCCGATCGATGCCGCCACCTCGCGCGCCTCATCGACCGACGTGGCCGTGCCGCTCGGCGGCTGCGGAATCGCGAGATCGTGCAGCAGGTCCGCGAACCGCTCGCGGTCCTCGGCCAGATCGATGGAGTCGGGCGACGTCCCGATGATGTCGACGCCGGCTTCCTGCAGCGCCAGCGCAAGCTTCAGCGGCGTCTGCCCGCCGTATTGCACGACGCACGACACCCGGGCGCCGCCGGCCTGCTCGGTCTCGATGATCGAGAGCACGTCCTCGAGCGTCAGCGGCTCGAAGTACAGCCGATCGACGGTGTCGTAGTCTGTGGAGACGGTCTCCGGGTTGCAGTTCACCATCACCGTCTCGAAGCCCTCGTCGCGCAGCGCGAATGCCGCGTGACAGCAGCAGTAATCGAACTCGAGCCCCTGGCCGATGCGGTTGGGGCCGCTGCCGAGGATGACGACCTTCTTGGCAGGAGTCGCGGCGGCTTCGCACTCGTCTTCGTACACGCCGTACATGTAGGGCGTGAACGACTCGAATTCCGCCGCGCACGTATCAATCCGCTTGTACGCCGTCCGCAGCCCCGCCTCGCGCCGGCAGCTGCGGACCGCGTCCTCGCCGGCGCCGAGGATCGAGGCCAGCTCGCCGTCGCCGAAGCCCGCGCGCTTCAGCGCGCGCAGCAGGTCGCGCGACATCCCGCGAAGCCCCACGAGCTGCGCCGAGTTCTTCAGCGCCACGAGCTGCTGAAACTGCGTGAGGAACCACGGATCGATCTTCGTGGACTGGTGGACCTGCTCGACGCTCCATCCGCACTCGAGCGCGCGGAACACCGCCCACATTCGGCGATCGCTGGCGATCGCCAGCTCGCGGTGCAGCAGAATGTCGTCTTCGGCGAACGGTTCGGCGTAGGCCGATCCGTCCGCCATGTCGCTGCCAGGCTTCGGCGCCTGCGACCCTCCCTGCGAGAAGAGGCGGCCCGACTTGCCCAGCTCCAGCGACCGGAACGCCTTCAGGAATGCCTCCTTGAACGTCCGGCCGATCGCCATCACCTCGCCCACCGACTTCATCTGCGTCGTCAGCGTGCGGTCCGCCTGCGGGAACTTCTCGAACGCCCATCGCGGCACCTTGACGACGACGTAGTCGATCGCGGGCTCGAAGGAGGCAGGCGTCAGCCGCGTGATGTCGTTGGGGATCTCGTCGAGGCGGTAGCCGAGCGCGAGCTTGGCGGCGATCTTCGCGATCGGGAACCCGGTGGCCTTCGACGCCAGCGCGGACGACCGCGACACGCGCGGGTTCATCTCGATGACGATCATCCGGCCGTTCTCGGGGTTGACCGCGAACTGGATGTTGGACCCGCCGGTCTCGACCCCGACGCGGCGGATGATCCGGCGCGCCGCGTCGCGCATGCGCTGGTATTCCTTGTCGGTGAGCGTCAGGGCCGGCGCCACGGTGATGCTGTCGCCGGTGTGGACCCCCATCGGGTCCACGTTCTCGATCGAGCAGATGACGACGAAGTTGTCGGCGCCGTCGCGCATCACCTCCAGCTCGAATTCCTTCCAGCCGATGACCGATTCCTCGAGGAGCACCTCGTGCACCGGGCTCAACTCGAGCCCGCGCTGGGCCGCCTCGCGGAACTCCTCGATGTTGTAGGCGATGCCGCCGCCGACGCCGCCGAGCGTGAACGAGGGACGGATGATGATCGGGAACCCCAGGTCGCCCGCCGCGCGGAGCGCCTCCTCCGTCGACTTCACGTAGGCGCTCCGCGGCACGTCCATGCCGATCTCGCGCATGGCGTCGCGAAACTGCAACCGATCCTCGGCGATGCGGATCGCGTCCACCGACGCGCCGATCAGCGTGACGCCGTAGCGGTCGAGCGTGCCGTCATCGGACAGCGCCACCGCCAGGTTCAAGGCGGTCTGGCCCCCCACCGTCGGGAGGATCGCGTCGGGCCGCTCCTTCTCGATGACGCCGGCGACCACTCCGGGCGTCAGCGGCTCGATGTAGGTGCGGTCGGCCACCTCGGGGTCCGTCATGATCGTCGCCGGGTTCGAGTTGACGAGCACGACCTCCAGCCCTTCGGCACGCAGCGCCTTGCAGGCCTGGGTGCCGGAGTAGTCGAACTCGCACGCCTGGCCAATCACGATCGGGCCGGAGCCGATGACAAGAACTTTTTTCAGATCGGTGCGACGGGGCACTTACGCTCTCTTCTCAATCTCGTCCATGAACTGCCGGAACAGGTAATCCGCATCGTGCGGGCCGGGAGACGCCTCCGGGTGGTACTGCACGCAGAAGACCGGCTTCGTTTCGTGCCGCAACCCTTCGATCGTGCCGTCGTACAGGTTGACGTGCGTGACGGCCACGCCCGCCGGGAGCGATTTCGGATCGACGGCAAACCCATGATTCTGCGACGTGATTTCCACCTTGCCGCTGTGAAGCTCCTTCACCGGGTGGTTCGCGCCGCGATGCCCGAACTTCAGCTTGTACGTGCCGGCGCCGAGCGCCAGCGCGAGAATCTGGTGCCCCAGGCAGATGCCGAACACCGGACGATCCGAGTTCACGATCGCGCGCGCGTTCTCGATCGCATAGTCGAGCGCCGCCGGGTCCCCCGGGCCGTTGCTCAGGAACACCCCCTCCGGGTTCGTGCCGAGCAGCGTCGATGCGGGCGTGTCGGCCGGAAACACGCGCACGTCGCAGCCGTACGCGGAAAACCGGCGCAGGATGTTCCACTTCATCCCGAAATCGTACGCGGCAACCTTCAGCCGCCGCTTCGCCCGGCGCTGGGGCTCCGGCGTGAACCCACCGGGCTCGCTGCCGCCCGTCCAGTCGAACGGCGCCGCGCAGGTCACGTCCTTGACGTGATCCGATCCTTCCATCCGGGGCGCGGCGCGCGCCCGGTCGACCAGCTCGTCGCGATCGAAACGTCCCGTCGCGATCACGCCGCGCATGACGCCGGACGAGCGCAACACGCGGGTCAGGGCCCGCGTGTCGATGTCGCTGATCGCCACGATGCCGTGCGTGACGAGGTAATCGCGCAGCGTGCCATCCGAGCGCCAGTTGCTCGCGATCGGCGACTCGTCGCGCATGATGAAGCCGGCCACCTGCGGCGCGCGCGACTCGACATCCTCGTCCGCCACGCCGTAGTTGCCGATCTCGGGACAGGTCATCGTGACGATCTGCCCGGCGTAGGACGGATCGGTCAACACTTCCTGGTAGCCGGTCATGCTGGTGTTGAACACGACCTCGCCGGACGTCTCGCCGTACGCGCCGGCGGCTTCGCCGGTAAAACACATCCCGTTCTCGAGCGCGAGTACTGCCTGCATTACTGCCTTTCCAACGATCCGGTGACACGCGTCGTGCGGCCCGCGGCGATCGTCGTCGACGTCGTCCACGGCCGATGGTCGGCCAGCTCCAGCCGCACGACGTGCGCGCCGGCGCGGATGTCGCCCACCTGCATCGGCGTGGTGCCGATGGCACGCCCATCAAGAACGACGCGCGCGCCGCGCGGGCGCGAGTCCACGTACAACGCGCCGGTGAAACTGACGGCGGCCGGGGCCGGCGCCGCGCTCGATCGCGCGCGCGCGAGCCGCACGTGGACCTCCCGGGCGGCCGAGGCGGCAATCGTCACCCGGCGCGAATCCTCCTGGAACCCGCTTCGCGCGACGCGCAACGAATAGGTCCCGGGCGCCAGATCGCGCACCGAGAGCGGCGTTCGGCCGCGTCGCCGGCCGTTGACGAACACCAGCGCGCCAGGCGGCGTGGACCGGACGACGAGGCGCCCGCACGCGGGCGCCTCGGCCCGGGCCGTCGCGGCCGCGCGGGGCGCGCTTCGGGCCGGCGCCGCCGCCGTCTGCCCGGCGGCCGCTCGCGCG
>JACPDI010000008.1 GCA_016184105.1 Acidobacteriota bacterium | reverse complement strand
CCGCCCGCGCAGGCGGGCGAGCGGCGGCCGCCTGGACCGCAGGAGGCGCAGGCGGTCCTGCAGCGCATGGCCGAGCAGATGGGGCTGGTGCCAACCCCGACGCCGAACATCGTGCCCGCGCCGCCGGCGGGGCAGCAGTACCGGTTCTACTGGAACACGCCGACGGTGCTGTCGCCGCACAACCCGTCGGTCGTGTACATCGGCGGCGATCGCCTGTTCATCTCGCGCGACCGCGGCAGGACGTTCACGATGACGCAGGACCTGACGCGCAATTTCGACCGCTTCAAGAACCCGATCATGGGCGTCGCCGGAGATGCGCCCATGGCGTCGAAGCACGATGGCGCCGGCGCGTTCAGCAACGTCGTGACGATCTCGGAATCGCCGGTCGTGCCGGGCGTGCTCTGGATCGGCACCAACGACGGCAACGTGCAGGTGAGCCGCGATGGCGGCGCGGCCTGGAAGAATGTCGTCGCGAACGCCAAGGGGGTGCCCGACGGCACCCACGTGTCCAGGGTCGAAGCGTCGCACTTCGATGCCGGGACGTGCTACGTGACATTCGACGGTCATCGGACCGACGATCACACGCCGTACGTGTTCGTCACCAGGGACTTCGGCGAGACCTTCACGCCGATCTCTGAAGGATTGCCAGCGGGCAACGTCAACGTGATCCGCGAGGATCCGAAGAACCGCAGCCTGCTGTATCTCGGTACCGAGTACGGTTTCTTCGTGTCGCTCGACGCGGGAAAAAGCTGGAAGCGCTTCATGAACGGGCTGCCCACCGTGCGCGTGGACGACGTGAAGATCCATCCGCGCGACAACGACCTGATCCTGGGCACCCACGGGCGCAGCATCTGGATCATGGATGACATCTCGCCGCTCCAGAAGCTGACGCCGGAGGCGATGAGCGCCGGCGTCACGCTGTTCGAGCCGCGTCCCGCCACGATCTGGCGCGACGACATCCGCCGCCGCTACAACATGGGGGGCGCGAAGCACTTCCGCGGCGAGAACCCCGAAGACGGGACGATGATCAGCTATCACCTGGCGGGTGTGCCGGAGGGCGACGTCACGATCACGATCGGCGACGTGACGGGGCAGACGGTGCGCGAGATGAAGGGGACGAAGAACGCGGGCGTGAACCGCGTCCGCTGGAACCTGCGCGGGAACCCGCCGCCGCTGCCGCCGAACCTGGGCGACATGCTCGAGGCCGCGGGGATGCCGGGCGCCAGGCAGATGATCGCGCAGGTTCAGGCAGGGCAGGCCCCGCCTCCGGGCGGTGGCGGGTTTGCCGCGATGTTCCGCCGCATCATGGAAGGGCGCGCCGTGGAGCCGGGCACGTACCTCGTGAAGCTCACGGCCGGCGGCAAGACAGAGACGACGAAGGTCGTCGTGAACTGAGCATAAGGGGGACAGTCACACTTTCCTGTGCGCAGCTTGGGAAAGTGTGACTGTCCCCCTTATTGCCTCGTCCCGGTCCGCCGCGCCAGGCGCTGCGCGCGGGCGCGGGCGCGATCGACGCGCCGGGCCCGCGCGGCGGCGATCAGGCGCCGCGAGCGGCTGACCAGTCGCTCGGGCGTGAAGGGCTTCATGAGCAGCGAGATCAGCGTTCTGGGCAGCTGCGCGCGCGTGGCTCCGGACAGCGGCCAGCCCGTGACGACGAGCAGGGGAACACCCGCCGTCGAGGGCTCGTCGCGCAACAGGCGACAGAGCTGCCCGCCATCCATCCCGGGAAGCGCGAGATCGGCGATGACGAGGTCGGGCGGCGTGCTCCTGACCGACGCGAGCGCTTCGGCGGCGGTGCGGTGAGGCCACACGCGATAACCCGCAAAGGTCAATGCCTGGACAAACAACTCCCGGTTGCTCTCATCGTCCTCCACGACGAGGACGAGAGGGGCGTCGAGGGGAAACAGGGGCGCACCCATGCGCGGATACCAGTTTGGGGAAAGAAAATTATACGCCTTCTGCAGCTCCACATCCGGGCAGACGGACGCAGACCGGTGATTTTTTTCAATTGCCCGTATTTGTCCCACAGCGGTCCGCCTTCTTACGTGATTGTTACGGCGGTGTTCTTTATCGCGGAAATTGTCTGGAACGGCGATTGCGGTCGGTGCGTCGAACAGAGAGATGCGTTTTCTGACCATGATAGTGGCCGCGACCGTGTGGGTCTCGGCCGGTGTTGACATCGCGGGCGCGCAGCCCGCGGCCCGCTTCGCTGGCGTGGTGCGCGACCAGTCTGGCGGCGTGCTGCCCGGTGTCACCGTGACGATGACACCGGCGGGCGCCGCCGGCGACGTGCTGGTGCAGGTGACCGATGGGGGAGGGGCCTTCGAGTTTGGCGATCTGAGACCGGGGCCGTACACGCTCGTCCTCGCGCTTCCCGGATTCGAGGAGAAGCGGGAGACCGCGCTCCTGCGGCCCGGCGAAACCGGCGAGCGACAGTTCGTGCTCGTGCTGGCCACGCTGGCCGAAGCGGTCCAGGTCGTTGCGGAAGCGGCCGCGGTCCCTCAGGCACCGGCGGGCGAGGCGCACCTCGAAGAGCGCGTGCTCTCCGCGGTGCCGCTGGCGGCGGACCGGTTCGAGGATGCCCTGCCGTTGCTTCCGAGCACGATCCGCGGGCCCGACGGCCTCCTGAACATGAGCGGGGCGCGCGCCGAGCAGAGCGGATGGCTGGTCAACGGGATCAACGGCACCGACCCGGTGACCGGCGAAAACGCGATCCGGCTGCCGCTCGAGGCCGTCCAGGCGATTGACGTGCAGGCGGGCATTCATTCGGCGCAGTTTGGCAACGCGACCGGCGGCGTGACGAACGTCGTGACCCGGCCGGGCCAGGACTCGTTCGACTTCCAGTTTCAGAACTTCCTTCCGCGCGTCCGCATGAAGGACGGAGGGATGAAAGGGTTCGACTCGTTCACGCCGCGCCTGCGGGTGGCCGGCCCGATCCAGCGCGGGCGCGTCTGGTTCGCCGAGAGCGTCAATTACCGGTTCGTCCGCTCCAGGGTCAACGAGCTGGAAGCATTCGGGCTCGAGCGTGCCGAGCAGCAGTTCGAGAGCTTCGATTCGCTCACGCAGGTGGACTACGCGCTCGCGCCGTCGCATCGCCTCGTCGGCACGTTCCTCTGGTTCCCGCAGAACATCGACAACGTCCAGCTCGACACGTTGCATCCATTCGAGGCCACGCCCGATCTGGCGCAGCGCGGCTGGAACGCCGCCGTCGCCGAGCGGGCCATCCTCGGGTCGAGCACCATGCTGGACTCCTCGTTCTCCGCCAGGCAGTTCAATGTCGCCGTGCGGCCCAAGGCGGCGACGCCGTCGGAGCTGACGACCACGGGGGTGCGGCGGAACTACTTCAACCTGTTCGACCGCGACAGCCGGCGCTACGACGGCGCGCTCACGCTCACGACGTCGATGAAGGGGCGGGCGGGCGATCACCTTCTCAAGATCGGCGGAAGCGCGGCGCGCAGCAGCTACGACGGCGTCGACGCGAGCCTGCCGGTCCTCGTCATTCGCGCTGACGGCTCCCTCGTGCAGCGCATCGACTTTGCCGGCGGGGCGGCAGCGGGCGCGACCAACACGGCGCTGGCGGGGTTTGTCGAGGATCAGTGGATGCCGTTTTCGCGGGTGACGGTCCATGCCGGCGCCCGATATGCCTACGAGGGGATCGCCGGCGACCATACCGTGGCACCGCAGGTGGAGGTTTCACTCCGGCCGTCCAAAGGCGACCGAACGGTTCTCAAGGGAGGCTACGGGCGGTTCTACGACAAGCTGCCGCTCAATGCCAGAGACTTCGTGTCGCACCAGCGCCGGCGGTTGACCGGTTTCGAGGCGTCCGGGAGCACGGTGATCGAACTCGAGAACCGCGTGGCGGCGGCCGGGCTGCGCACGCCCCTGACGGAGACGTGGAACCTGGAGTTGGACCGGCTGCTGGGAAGCGTCTGGATGGTGCGGGTGCGGTATCAGGAGCGGCACGGCAAGCGCGAGCTGGTGGTCGACCCGCTGGACGGCGCGCTGACTCTTTCGAGCAACGGGCGATCGTATTCGCGGGACTTCGAGGTCACCGCCCGCCGGCGCGTCGCGAGTCACGGGGAGATCAATGTCTCCTACGTGCGGTCCAAGGCGCGCGGAAATCTCAACGACTTCGTCACGCTCTTCGGCACCATGCGCGAGGCCGTGATCCACCCCGACGAGTTCTCGCGCCAGCCGTTCGATGCGCCCGACAGGATCCTGGCGTGGGGCGTTGTCCATGTCCCCGGCGGCGTGACGCTCGCGCCCACGGTCGAGTATCGGACCGGCTTCCCGTTCACGACCCTGGACGAGCGGCAGCAGGTGGTCGGCTTTCGCAACCGTGGCGGGCGCTTCCCGGATCTCTTCACGCTCGACCTGCAGGCGACGAGGGAGATTCGCCTGACCGCGGCGCACCGGGCGCGTGTCGGCCTCCAGTTCTTCAACCTCACGAACCACTTCAACCCTCGGGACGTGCAGGAGAATCTCGGAAGCGCCGCCTTTGGCGAGTTCGCCAACAGCGTCGACCGGCAGGTGCGGCTGAAGTTCGCGCTGCTGTTTTAGAGGCGGAATAAGGGGGACAGTCACACTTTCCGGGGCCACTGCTTCGGAAAGTGTGACTGTCCCCCTTATTCACTTCTTCAATGCGCCAGGTGGAACGGCACGCTGGTCACAACCGCGTTCGGCCTGAACAGCAGCGCTCCCTTGATGAGCAGGGCACTCTGGTTGTGGAAGAGGTGGTGCCACCACCGCGCCGGAACAAATTCGGGCAGCACGATCGTCACGAAGCTGTCCGGCCGCTCGGCATCGACTCGCTCGATGTAATCCATCAGCGGCTCCATGAGCGACCGGTACGGCGAGTCCAGCAACACGAGCGGGACGCCCTGCCCCCACTGGCCCCATTCCGATCGAATCCGATCGCCAGATGCCGGATCGACGTCCACGTAAACCGCTCGGACGTCGGGCGACAGGGTCTTCGCATACTCAATCGCCTGGACGACGGCCCGATGCACGCCGCTGATCGGAACCAGGACGGTGTTGCTGCGGCGCGACGGCGCCCATCCCTTCAGTGAGAGCTGGCCGGCTACCAGTTGGTAGTGGCGTCGCGTCATCCGGAAAAAGATGACATGAAGGGGGATCAGGAGAAGCACGATCCAGGCGCCTTCGTGCGCTTTCGTCACCGCAACGACGATCAGGACGACCCCGGTGACGGCGGCTCCAAACCCGTTGATGAGCGCGCTCGTCTTCCAGGCCGGCCCCCGCAGGCGCATCCAGTGCGCGACCATGCCGGCCTGCGAGATGGTGAACGAGACGAAGACGCCAATCATGTAGAGCGGAATCAGTGAGTGCGTGTCCCCGCCGTAAGCGACGAGCAGGATCGCGGCGAAGAGGCTCAGGCCGATGATGCCGTTCGAGAACGCGAGCCGGTCCCCCTGGTTCGCGAGCTGGCGTGGCAGGTATCGGTCACGCGCAAGGATCGACGCCAGTCGCGGGAAGTCGGCGTAGGCCGTATTGGCCGCCAGCACGAGGATGAGCATCGTCGCCCCCTGAACGGCGTAGTAGAACAGGCCGCGCCCTTCGAACACGCCGCGCGCGATCTGCGAGACCACCGTTTCCTGTTCGCTTGGAACAATCGCGAACGCGCGCGCGAGGAGCGTGATGCCCAGAAACATCGCGATCGACAGTGCTGCCATGGCCAGCATCGTGGCAGCCGCGTTCCGTGCCTCGGGCCGGCGGAACGCCGGGACGCCGTTCGAGACCGCCTCCACGCCGGTCATGGCCGTGCAACCGTTGGAAAACGCGGTGAGGAGCAGGAAGAGCGTCAGCGGCGACGCTGAGGGATGAAGCGGCGCAACCGTGGCAACGGGCTCGACTGCGCCGCTCAGAACGCGCCAGGCACCTACGCCGATCATCGCGAGCAGGCTCACGATGAAGAAGTAGGTCGGCAGCGCGAAGATCCGGCCCGATTCCCGAACGCCTCGCAGGTTGCCCACCATGAGCACCAGGACGAATCCGAGGGTCAGCTCGACGCGGTTCAGATGCCATTGAGGAAAGGCCGACGTGAGCGCGGCGACGCCGGCGGCAATGCTGACCGCCACGGTGAGGACGTAGTCGATCAGCAGTGCCCCGGCCGCGACGAGCGCCGGCAGCTCGCCGAAGTTGTCCTTGGCGACGATGTATGCGCCGCCACCGCCCGGATAGGCGTGGATCGTCTGGCGGTACGAGAAGACCACCACAGCGAGGATCGACGCGATGACGACGGCGATCGGCGTCACGAAGCTGAGGGCGCTGATTCCCACCAGCATCAGCACGCGCAGGATCTCCTCGGTCGCATACGCGACAGAGGACAGCGGGTCTGACGAGAGAACCGCCAGACCGGTGAAACGGGAGAGACGCTCGCGCTCGGCGTGGTGTGACGGGATCCGTGTACCGACGACGAGCCGCTTGACCTGGGAGAGGAACCCCTCTTCAGGCATGGGTCGGGCCTCGAAAGAAGCCGCACGATCCGGCTGCCCGAAAAAACGAAAGCCACAGCGCGCGAGGCTCTGTGGCTTTCAGATGCCAGAAGTGCGCTTCCGTTAAGAGCCGGCGAGGTTAGCTGACGGGCTAGGACTCGGAAGTGTCCCGTGGCTTACAGCCACTGCGCCCCTGAAGGCTCGAGGCCTTCGCTGGTTCCCCCGCTTCCCGCGAATGGCGCGGGAATTAGGCACGAAATCAACCTACACCTGTGCGTGCCGGATGTCAACGGACGCGCCTTCGTCACCGAGCGGTCACATCACCAGCACCTTCACGTCCGGGTAGCCCATCAACCTGAGGATGAAGTAGTTGGCCGCCGCTTCACCCGGATCGTCGGAGTAGCAGACGAGCTCCGCATACCGCGGCACCCCGGCCTTGCTGAGGATGTTCCAGATGTCCTTTGCGGCTTTGGGCGTGCCGTCGGCGTTCAGAAGATCGGTGTACGGGACGTGAACAAGCTTGCCGTCCTGAGCTTGTGCAGGGACCTTGTCGCCGGAAGCAATGAAGACCTTCGGGTAAAGCCCCCGCGTGTTGTTCGCGTTCGCAACGATCACGTCCTTCCGGAAATCTCCCGGATACATCGCCGGGGGGATGGACACGTCCTGGCGCCCTTTCTTCGGGCCCACGAGCGTGGCGTCCCTCGTTACGGCAAAACCAAGCTTCGCCCATTCGTCCATGGAGTCCATGAAGACAGAGACCTTTTTCTGTCCCAGCTTCTCGAGCATCGTGAACGCCAGGGCGGAGTCTTTCGTCAGCCCTGCGTCTGAGACGACGACCGCCTCGTGAGACGCATCGACGCCGGCCGGCCCCAGAATCTCCGCGAGCTTTTCGGGAGCGTCGAGATGACTCTTGAAGACGTCGGCCGGGACGTTGAGCGCAAACGGCACGTGTCCCAGGTTGAATGCATCAGCAGGCCGCACGTCGATGATGGTGATCTGCGCGGCTCCGACCATCCGCATCCTCTGTCCGCCCCAGGCCTGCAGCCAGTGCGCGTCCCTCAACAGGAATGGGGCGTCGTAGGTCCAGTAGGGGAGTTCCCGCTCGTCGGACAGCCATCCCATCTGCGATTCGACGTACAGCTTGACCTTCGGATAATTCAGGATCGATTTCAGCGCGAAGAACGGCACGCTCGCCGACACTCCGCCGCCGCAATGGCTGTGGATCTGCTGTTCCGGTCGAATCCCGAGATACGCCAGCATCTTGCGGATCTCGTCCGCTGATTTGAACGTCTTGTCCGGATTGAAGAAGTCGGCGCTGGGCAGCAGGATGGCGTTGGGGATGTGGCCGGCTCTGTCGAAGGCGAGGGTCTCTCCAAAATGCCAGTCGGGTCCGAGCGCTTCCAGCAACACGTTATTGGCCGGGTCGCCGGAGGCGGCGAGGAATTCCGGCAGCCTGACTCGCACGTCTTCGTTGACGTGAGTGATCTTGAAGGAGCCTTTCGCCGGGGCGGGCGTGACGTCCTTGGTCACGGGCAGTCCCTGCGCCTCCCACCTGGAGAGTCCGCCGTCCAGGACGAACAGGTTCTTTGTCGGGAAGCCGTGATGGTAGAGGGAGAAGAAAAGCCTGGTGGCGAAGAACGTGCCCCCCTGGTCGTACAAGACGACCTTCCTCCCAGGGCTGACTCCCCAGGCCTGGTACCGCTGTTCCATCTCCGCGATCGGCTTTTCCGGGAAGCCGTAGGTGAGGAAGTCGACGCCGACCGCTCCGGGGATGTGTTTTGCCGCGTAGATCTGACCGGGCGAGGCGTCGAGCACCAGGAGGCCGGCGTCTTTGAGATGCGTCTGAAGCCAGTTGACGGTGACGAGATTGCCGTTGACGCCTTCAGCCGCCGTGAGCGGCTGGGTCAAGGTGAGCAGGCAGCCTGCGATGACTGCGAGGAGCCGGTGCCCGGCAGCGTTCGACATGTGATCCTCCATCGGCTTGCGTGAGGACGTTGTTCAGCCGACAACGGAGTGCGGTCTGGCGATGGAGAGAGATACGAGCGGGAGGGTGGCGGAGTTCCGCCGGGGCACCGCGGAGGCGAAGTGTCATCGTGTAACCCTCAGAAACGCACTCGGAGACCGAATTGAAGGCTTCGCGGCTCACCCACGGCAGTGATTTGGCCGAACGTCGCCGCCGGCGTGGCTGGATAGACGCCCGATCCGAAGTTGCCGTTGCGCGTGACCACGTTTTCTCGGCTGGTGAGATTGAATGCTTCCACCAGCCCTTCGACGGCGATACGGCCGGTCACGGGGAACACGCGGGCGATGCGGGCATTCAGCGTGAAGAAGGCGGTGCCGGTGCCCGCATTGCGCGGGATGAAGGTGACGGCCCGCACGTCGAGCGGCACGGGCGTGGCGCCGTTGACGACGGGCCGGCCGGCCGAACCCTGGATCGTCGTGACGCCGGACGTGATGTTCAGCGGCGGCGCTGAGTACGCTTGCAGCAGTCCGCTGATCACAAACCCGTGCGTGATCCGCCGCCACAGCGTCGAGCCCGGCGTGGTCGGCGAGTGCAGGGTGCCGCTGATGACGAGACGGTGCCGCTGGTCATCGTCCGAACGGCCCCAGTCCCTGGACAGATCGGCCGGATCGATCGGCGAGCTGAAGAAGAACTCGCCCACGTTGTTCATCGATTTCGACAACGTGTACGAGACGCGATAGTGACCCCATCGGCTGGGGCGTCGAACGAGGGACACGTGCAGCCCGTGATAGTCCGACTCGCCGGCTGACGAATACTGGCTGTGATTCGCGTAGTCCGCGACCGGACGACAGCCGTTGTTCGTACCCGCCGCCACGCACGTGGGGACGTTCTGGTTCACCGACATGAGGAGGTGGAGGCCGCGCACGTACTGATAGCCGGCGCTCACCGTCATCCGCTCGCCAATCTGGTGCTCGACCTCGACGCCGGCCTGCCGCGAGTACGCGTTCTGGAGGCGCCGATCCATCGTCGTGAGGCTCGGCAACGTGACCGACGTGACCGGCGCACCGAGGATGGCCGGGAAGACCGGCGCGCCCGTCTGAGCCGGCGACAGGGTGATGCTGGTCTGGCGCAGCTTCGTCAGATCCGTCGTATTGCCGGCCGACAGCAGCGCATTGGAGAGGGCGCGCAAGGGTACGCGGTCGTAGAACAGCCCCGCGCTTCCGCGAACCACCGTGCGCCGCGACTGGAAGGGCGACCACGCCACGCCGACACGCGGCGCCACGTTGTTGGTATCCGTATCAATCGTGTCCAGCCACTGCAGGTCGTATCGCACGCCGAGATTCAGCGTGAGCGCCGGCGTCACCTTCCACTCGTCCTGCGCGTACACCCCGAGGTTCGGATTGGTCTGCGATACCTCGGTTGCGCCGAACGTCTGCGTGAAGCCGGCGTTGTTGTAGGCGCCCGCGAGGAAGCGTGCGAGCGACGAAAACGTGTAGGTGCCGCGCACCGCGCGCGGAAATGAAATCCGATCGTCGTTGTAGAGAACATCCAGGCCAGCGCGGATGGCGTGCACGCCTGCCTGGTGGGACACGCTGTTGACCACTTGATAGAGGGTATTGATTCGCCCCGTGGGGCTGTTCGACAACCGGCCGAACGAGGCGACCCCGGCGATATTCACCGCCGGGCCGGTCGGATCGCTCGGCGGCGCCTGCAGGTCGCCGTGCGCCGCCTGCGCGCGTGTTTCAAGGACCGTCCGGCTTCCAAGGCTCAACGTGTTGCTCACGGCGAGCGCTTGATCCCGGTTGTCCAGGCGGGACGAAGCGGTGGGCGCGCTGAGACCGCCCGCCCCTCGCGAGTTCTCGGACGTGACGTCGTAGAGGCTGTACCGCACGCTCAGTTGACCGCGGCTGCCGAGCGCATGATCGATCTTCGACAGGACATTGGTCGAATCCACCGGATTGGCGTAGATGCCGGTCGTCACCGCGGCGCCCTGGTAGCCAACCGCGGCCAGGCGTGCGTTGATCGCATTCGCGCTTCCCCCCGAGATCGTCACCAGGCCCGACTGGTCGAGCCGCCGCTGTTCGATGTTGCCGAAGTAGAACGCGCGATTGCTCACGATCGGGCCGCCGAGACTGCCGCCAAACTGCCACTGGCGCATCGGCAGCTTCGTGCGCGAGAGCGGGTTGACCGCGTTGAGCCGATCGTCGCGGACGTAGTTATAAGCCGCGCCGCGCACGACGTTCGTCCCGCTCCGGGTGACGATGTTGATGTAGCCCCCCAAGGCGCGCCCCAGCTCCGCCTGCGCGCCCGATGTCACGACCTGGAACTGGTCGATGGCATCCACCCCGTACGTGATTCCGCTCAGCGCCGCCGCGTCGTCGTTTGCCGAGAGTCCGTCGACGATGAAGTTGTTCGAGAGATTGCGCTGACTCGCCACCGACAGGCTCAGACCCGGCACGGCTGACGTTTCGGGAAAGAGTTGCGCGCCGGCGACATTGGTCGGCGAGACGCCCGGAACCAGCAACGCCAGCTCGAGAAACTGCCGGCCGTTCATCGGAAGGTCCCGGACTTCGGTCTGGTCGACGGTGCTCACGATCTGACTGCGCGCGGCGTCGAGGACCGTGGCGACCGCGGTGACCGCCACGCTGGCGTCTACGCCGGCAACGGCCAGCGAGATCGGGAGCTCGAAGGCGGCACCCGCTGCCAGGGTGAGCGACCGCGCGGCCTCACCAAATCCTGGATGGCGAACGACGATCTCGTAGGTCCCGACCCGTAAGTACGGAAACCGGAACCGGCCTTCCTGATCGGTTGTCGCCGTACCCCCTACGTGTGTTTCGATGTGGCGCGCGGACACCTGCGCGCCGACGATGACCGCACCTGACGAATCTGTGACACGCCCGCTGAGGCTGGCAACGTCGATCGATTGCTGCGCTCGAGCGGGCGTGGAGCCTGCGATCGCGATGATCGCAAGCGCCATGACGCCTGCACGCGACACGGAACACCTCTCGCGAAGAAACGACACCACACGGCCGCCGGGCACACGGGTGCCCGATGGCAGAAGACGTGAGGGGTGTTACGCGCGAGGAGGCGGCGGATCGGGCGGTGCGGGACGGAGCGACGCCGGCGGGAGATCGAAAGCGGGAGCCGCCGTGACGGGCATCGGAACGAAGGTCGTGGTCGTCGCGGTCAGGACACCGCCGACGCTGAGCAGCGCGGCAAGAATCGCCGTACTGCTGTCGCGGGGGGCACGCATCGAGCACTGCGTACTCGCCGTCCCCCGATGGTGCATGCCACAGAGTGCGTGGTCATCGTGCGTGCACGTGCATTCGGGCGGCTTGTCCGCTCCGGTCCACCAGAACAGGACGGGCGCGCTCACGATCGCACCGACCTGGCAGAAGAGCCAACCGGCGATGACTGGCGCGAGCGCGCGACGCACGTGCTTCATGGGCGACCTGACTCATTATGAATCGTACCGGGAAAGCGAATCGTGCTCGAAAGCCCCGGAGGGCGATTAGTGTGAGTTGGGCCACTGCGGCCGGCTCAGGATCGGCCGCGTCGCATCCCCATCAAGAGCCGGCCCATGTGTCTCCCCATGGCCGCCGTGATGGGCGGAGGCGTGTCGGGGTGCGAGGCGCGCAGGCCGGCCTCGAGCGGTTCGGGCCACGGCTCCGGGAAGTGCACGATCGTTCCCGGCTCGGTCGCCTCCTCCAGCACCTGGAGCGCGCGCAGCACGACCCGGCGCTGCAGTTGCGTGTCGTGCGGCCGGCCGACGATGTGACCGAATGGGAACTCCACGGCCAGCGACCGCGGCGCGCCGACGCGCTCGGACCAGAACGGCATGTTCGTCACCATCACCGTCGCCATCCCCGCGGCCTCGAACAGACGTGCCAGCACGGGCACGTTCGCTGCGCACTCGGGTCACGCGGTGGTCAGCAACACGCAGTCGGCGCCGTCAGCCAGCAGGCGGTCGCGCACGGCCGGACCGTACACGTCCCTCCACCCGCGCAGGTCGGCGGGGAAGCCCTGATATCCCATGAACGAGTAGGCGTGAGGGGCGAGCGCTCCAACGCGGCGCTCCGCGACCAGCTCCTGGAAGCGCTGGATGGGCAGCAGGACGTTCATGTCGGCCAGCGCGCCGCGCCGGTTGATGTGCAGATGGCTGACGCCCACCTCGCCGGGCGCCATATCGACCGGGAGGGTGCGGAAGCTCGGGTCGCCCCATGCCGGTTCCCGGGCTTCACGCTCCTCGTCGAAGGGCGCCTCATGCCCCTTGCGGTACAGACCGCCCGAGGTCACCAATCCGAAGCGACACTCGCCGAGCGGCTTGCGGACGCGTGTGAACGGGATTGGGAGATCCTTCCGGACGGAGCTGAGCTGGTAGTAGCGCTTGATCAACGGCGGGAGGTAACGAAAGCTGTCGACGTCCATGATGATCGTGCCGCCTCCAGGCGCGTACGGCGGTTGCGCTGTTTGATAGTCAACATTATGTTCGAAACGACGCCAGCGTCCTCGTCTGCGCCTTCGACGCGTCAGCCGGCAGGAAGAAGGCCGCAGCCGAACAGCTCGTTGCGCGCCTGTGGGAGGCCGGCACCGGCGGTCTCAGCGTCCAGGTCCCGCAGGAGTTCTTGTCACGGTGACCGGGAAGGTCGCCAAGCCTCTTTCGATTAAGGAAGCGGCCGGCCGTGTGCGCGAGTTCGGCGTATGGAAGGTATTCGCGCCAGGCGGGGACGATGTCGTTCGCGCGATTGCGCTGCAGAAGGAAACGAAATTAAGTTTCTGGGACGCGACGATCGTTCACGCCGCCGCGGAATCGGGATGCGACGTGTTGTGGACGGAAGATCTCGGCGATGGCCAGGTGACTAGGGGGGCGCATCCGCGATCCGTTCGCTTGGAAGCAGGCCGCCAAGGAGCGAGGGGCGGCCGAGGCCGATTGAACGGTATTCGAGTTTCGACAGCGGCGACGACGAGCGCTCTGCGGTATTGACCGAGGTCGTCGCGATCGGTTGAGGAAAGTCGCTGAAAGGCAAAACGCGCCAGTCTACGCCGGCGCGTTTTGCAGAAGTGTGGTTGCGGGGGGCTCGCAACCGGCGGTACTTGCAACTGTGGAGGGGTGCGGCGTAACCAGCAAGGACCCCGATTAACCCCGCCATCGCGCAGTCGGCGTGACCAACAACGGGCCTAGGTTCGCCGTAACACCACCAGCGGATCGAGCGTGACGATGTGACGCGTTGCGAAGAATACAGCCGCACCGGCCAGCGTCGCACATCCGACGCCCACCGCGGCCCACAACGCGGGCGTCGTCCCCGCCAGCGTTGTTAATTCAGCAAACATGATCCGAGTCAGACCGAAAGTAAATGCAGCTCCCGCGCCGAAAGCCGCGGCAATTAGCTTTGTCTCCCGTGCGAGGACCATCGTGAGCACGCGCCGCGGGGCGGCGCCCAGCGCCAACCGGATGCCAAACTCTCGAGTGCGCTGCGCTACGGATTGGCTCACGACAGCGAATACACCGGTCGACGCGAGGAGAAGGGCTATCACGCAGAGAGCGCCGATCAGCTTCCAGACGACTAGCCCCGCGCCACCGTCGTGCTCAGCCTCGAGCTCGTCGGACACGATGCGTGGTCTAGGAGTGGTGCCGCCGGGCGAGATGTCCATCAGGTCCGAAGCGATCGGCCTCAGAAGCCTGTGGGGATCGCCACCCACTCTTGCCAGTACCAGTGCGTCGCCGCGTTCCGGGCGCGCGTAGGGGACGTACACATCGGGCGGCACCAGGCCGGCTCGGGTGAGGGGTCCGAAATCGACCGCGTCGCGGCAGATGCCAATTACAACGAGGCTCCCGACGGTCCCTCCAACGCGCCGCACCTGCATTCCCAGCGCATCGCCCTGAGGTGCCAGCAGGCGCGCGGCAGACTCGCTGATGACGGCAACACCTGCCGCCGGGCTGACTTCGTCGTGACTGAATGGCCGTCCCCGCACGATTGGTAGACGGATGGTATCGAAGAACGACGGACCGACACCGATTAGTGATACGAAGACAGTTCCCGTCGCGTCCGCCTGCAGTTGCTCTGCCTGACTCCGAACGATCATGCCTCCCATCATCGCGGAGGTGCGCGTGGTGTCCTCCACGCCCGGCATCCTTCGGACGCGAGTCATGACCTCATCGACATCACCCACAGGTACCGTCACAGCCACGAGACGCTCGGCGGCAAAGTGAGGTGCCGCCCCGCTGATCCCGGAGATGATCGTGGTAATCAACGCGGCGAAGACAATGAGCCCGACTGCAGATGCGAGCTCCAAGAAAACGACGAGATCGCGCGCGCCGTACGCCGCGATGTGAATTCGGTACCGAGCGGGCACTCCATTGAGCGAGGCGGCGACGTCGCGTCTGGAAAGCCGTACCGCCGGCACCGCTCCAAACAACACGGACGAACCGATCGCCGTGGAGAGGGCGAGTGGCAGCAGGTCCAACCCAGTCCCAAGCCGGTCTGCCATCGCCGGCTGGATCGCCGCCAGTGCATACCCGACGGCTCGCAGGGTACCAATCGCGAGAGCGCAGCCAAGCGTTCCTCCGGCCGCCGCAAGCAAGAGGTTTTCCGCGAAGAGCTGACGCACGATGCGTGTTCGAGTGGCGCCGAGCGCCCGTTGAATGCTCAATTCGGTATCGCGTTGCACACCGCGCGCCATCAGCATGCAGCCGACATTGATGCATGCAATCAACAGCACCAGCATCGCGGGACCGAGCGTTAGCGTCATCGTCGTCGCGGCACGCTGCTTCTGATCGTCGGCAATTGGAATCGCACGCCAAGTGCCCTGACGACGCGCCCGCGCGAGTGCCGAGAGCTCTGCGTGAGCCCCTGGCCAGCTTGCGTCATCGCAAAGTCGTGCGAACACCGCGACGCTTGCGGGCGCGCCGATAGCCCGCCGTTCCAGTGGAACCCAGAGGTCAGCTGTCACCCCAACCAATGAAAAGTGAAAGGACCGTGGCATGACGCCGACGACGCCGCGCTCGATGCCATCGACGACGAGCGTCGCATCAACGAGCGATCGGCCGTTGAACCGGTTGCGCCAGACTGCATCACTGACGATGACTTTCGGTTGCGCAGGATCGGAGTCTGCCGGACCGATCAGGCGTCCCTGGGCGGCGACGACGCCCATCGCCGCGAAAAAGGCTGGAGACGCGTACCCAGCCGTCATGGTGCGCTGACTCTCAGCGGTTCCAACGGTCACATCACGCTGTGTGTACGCGCCGATCGCAGCGAACGATCCCGCGCGAGAAAGGTTGGCATCGTACTCGCCGAGCGAAACGGGGACGCGCTCCCTGCCAGCGCCGTCAGCCGAGTAGATGCGCCCGAGGCGCTCGATGTCCGGCAGGCCGGAGAAGTCCGTCAGCGTCGCGCGCGCGAGGGCGTACAGGCTGGTCGTGGCGCCAATTCCGATGCCGAGTATCAGGACCGCGGTAAGAGCTCCTCCGCGCCAACGAGCAAGCGCGCGTGCGGCGAAACGGAACTCGGCGAACATAATTGTTCCCCTCTGCGCCGGAATGTCGACGGTAGGTTGACGATCCCGCATGGCGCGTACCGTCGAGCTTACACGCAGCACGCGAGTAACCAAGAGTCGGTGGAGGGCTTGGCGGCGGCTCCCCGCAGGGAACTTGGTCAGGCCGCGACGACGCTAATTCGGGCGGTCTTGCGCGACCGGGGCTTTCGTCGAATGACGATCTCCACGTACGAGAGGCCCACCCATATGTCATGCACTCGTTCTTCAAACCGATCCTCAGGAATCAGGCTCGGAACCAGGCGCGAATGATCGATACCGGAAGAGCGGAGAAGATCGTGTCCGTTGGCGATCCCTCTTAAGCGGCCCTCAAGTCTGCCCTCGCCCTGGTTGTAGCGTGCCAGGGTTTCCACCAGGAAGGTTCGGCTGTCGGCCCAACGCCGAAACGCGAGCAGCCAGGCGGCGACGTGTTCGCACTGCTGAATAATGATCGTGTGAATCGAAATGAAGTGGGCTCGCCGTCGATCGGCGTCAGATTCGGCCTCATGTGCCTCATTCAGCACGCGCGCCTGCTGCGCGAGAACCATTCGACCGAACCACATGTAGTCGAGGAGGAACCGACGTTCGAAGGACGTGTTGTCCATGTGGCCGAGAATCGCATCGCGGGAGCGTGCCGTGGCGACCGGGAGTAGCCTGCGAAAGCCGGGGCCAGCACGCTGTCCGCCAACGACACGCGCTGATCCCGCCGCGCGCCGGCACGTGTCCGTTGTGCCGTCGAGAACGCCGGCGAAGCTCTTGAGCTTCCGAGTGTATCGGTCCGCTCTCTCTGCCTCGCGGGCAAGTCTCTACTTCGCCCAGTTCTCGACCACCAACCCTCTGAAACGCGCGAAGTCTTTGTGATTAGTCGTCGCGAGAATAAGCCCGTTGACGTGGGCGATCGCCGCGATCTGACCGTCGACGAACGGCGCCGGCCGACCCGCCGCTTCAAGTCTGGCCCTCTCCTCGCCGTGCCAGGTGGCCGCAGCCTCATCGTACGGCAGGATCGGAAACGACCCGTGCACGACGTCGCGCAGATACGCCTCCAGAGCAGCGCGGCGTTTCCCCTTTGGAAGCCGCCGACATCCGTAAGTCATTTCGTGCCATACAGGCGCCGCAATTGCGCACTCTGGACCGCGCTTGTCCAAACGCTCAAGAATCGCGGGATTGGGAGTCTTCGACATCGGTGCGGAAACGATGCCCGTGTCGAGGAGGTATGCGAGCTTCAGAACGACACCTTGCGGCCGGTGGTTCTGTCGCGCGCGGAGACGGCGAAGTCGTTATCGACGCCAACCTCTTGAAGCGAATATGTCTTGAGAAACTTCCTGTAAGCGTCGCGGAAATGTAGCCGCTTTCCACGGAGCCGCTCAAATTCCCGATGCGACACCAGCACGGCAACCGGATGACCTCGGCGCGTCAGTTCGACTTCGACACCAGCCTCAGCCTGGTCAACGATCTTAGGTAGGCGTGAGCGGGCTTCGGCGATGGAATACCTCTGAGACATGCCGTCAATGTACATCTAGATGTACATCAATGCAAGCGCGTCGTGACTGGCCAGCCTAAACGAAGTCGGCCGGCGATACGCGCAAGCCCGACAACGCTCCGTCGGGCACGTCGAACGTGATCGTTGGCATCGACGATGGTCTCCGTGGGGGATGAGGATACCGCGGCGGTCGGCCCGAGGGAACTGTTGGGCCTGTACGCTCAAACGGGGCGCCGCAGCGCCCCGCGAGGTTCTACCGATTGTCAGCCGTTTGTCAGCCGAGGATTGAAAAGTTGGTTGCGGGGGCGGGATTTGAACCCGCGACCTTTGGGTTATGAGCCCAACGAGCTACCGGACTGCTCCACCCCGCGACAGAAGACTAAGTCTAACACGCCTCGGACTTCAAGGCCAATAGCGGATCGATCGACGCCGCGCGGCGCGCGGGCAGGTAGCTCGCCACGATCACCACAGCGCCAAGCCCGGCCGTCACCGCCGCATACGTCAGCGGATCGGTCGCGCTGACGCCGAAGAGCAGCGAGCCCATCAGCCGCGTCAGGCCCGCCGCCGCCGCGAGGCCGATCGCGACTCCCGCCGCCAGCAGCGCAAGCCCCTCGCGGACGAACAAGCGGCTGACGTCGCCGCGCTGCGCGCCAAGCGCCACCCGGATGCCGATCTCACGCGTGCGCTGCGCGGCGATGTACGCGACGATCGCGTAGATTCCCACCACCCCCAGCAGCAGCGCCACGCCGGCCGCAATGGCGAGCATCACCACGGCGAAGGACGTCTGCGCCATGGACTCGGACGCGATCTCCTCCAGCGTCTGCACGCTGGCGAGCGGCAGGTTGCGGTTGACGCTCCAGACGGCGCGCTGGATCTCCTCGAGGAACGTCGGGGAGTTCAGCCGGTCCGACCGGATCGCGTAGGTCAGCGCGCGCCGGGTCGTCAACTCGGGCACCCAGAAGTCCTTGAGCAGCAGCGGCCAGTAGACGATGGCAGGCGCCGGCACGGTCACGCCGTTGTCGCGCTCGTCGCCCACCACGCCGACGATCTCTCGCCAGGGATTGTTCGGAGCGTTGCGGATGCGCCGGCCCACCGCGGCGGCGGGCTGCTTCCAGTGCTCGCGGGCGAAGTTCTCGGTGACGACGCACACGGGCCGCAGGTCGTACGCGTCGCTCCACGTGAGCGCCCGCCCCGCGATCACGCGATTGCCCATTGTCTCGAAGTAGCCTTCGCCAATCCACTTGAACCGGCGGATCGGCGGCATGCTGCCGTCGGCGCGCGGAAAGTCCTCGACGAAGACCGGGTCGTTGCTGTCGTGACCGTCCATCGTGACCGAAGAAGAGACGCCCACCGACCTCACCCCGGGAATCTGCCGCAGGCGCTCGGCGATCGCGTGGTGCGTCCGCGCCGACTGCGTCGTGTCGGGAATGAGCGTGTCCGGCACCGAGATGCGAAGAGTGAGCACCTCTTCGGGATCGACAAAGCCGGGGTTGACGCTGCGCATCACCTGGAAGGTGCGCACCATCAGCGCGGACGCCACCAGCAGCACCAGCGCGAGCGCGATCTCGGACACGACGAGGGCACCGCGCAGGCGGTGCCGCTCGCGGCCGTCGCTCGACCCGCGCCCACCGTCCTTCAGCGCCGCGGTGAGCCGCGGACGCGCGAACCGAATCGCGGGCAGGAGGCCGAAGAGAACACCCGCGAGGAGCGAGACTGCGAGCGTGAACAGCAGCACGATCGGATCGACGCCAATCTCATTCAGCCTTGGCAGCCCCTCCGGCGCAACGGCCACCAGGAGCCGGAGACCGGCGGCGGCCAGCGCCAGCCCGGCGATGCCGCCGGCAAGACCGAGGAGAACGCTCTCCAGGAGCAGATCCCGCGCGATGCGGCCGGCGCCGGCGCCCATCGCCGCGCGAATCGCCAGCTCCTGCTGCCGCCCCTCCGCCCGCACCAGGAACAGGTTCGCGACGTTGGCGCACGCGATGAGCAGCACGATGCCAACCGTGCCGAGCAGCACCCACAGCATGCGCCCGGCGTCGCCAATCACGTCCTGCGCGAGCGGCCGGACGTTCGGGCCGAGCCGGATATCCGCGAACATCTTGCGGCTGAACCCCGCAGGCAGCGGGAATTTGTCCATGATGCGCGGGATCAGCCGCGCGAGGTCGGCGTTGGCCTGTTCGATCGTCACGCCGGGCTTCAGCCGCGCCACCCCCTGGAAGCTGAAGTTGCCGACGAACACCTCGGCGCGGTTGATGCGCAACGGCAGGATCAACTGCGGGTTGTAGTTCAGAAACCGGAACGACTGCGGCAGCACGCCGATGATCTCGCGCGGCGTGTTCTCGACAATCAGGCGCCGGCCGACGACGGAGCGATCGCCGGCGAACTTCCGCTGCCAGTACGGATAGGTGAGCATCACCGTTTCGGGCGTGCCCGGCGAGTCGTCGTGTGCGTCGAACCGGCGCCCCAGCACCGGCTGCACGCGCAGCACCGGCAGCGTCCCGTCGGTGACGTAGAGCACGTCCAGCTGCTCGGGCTCTCCCTGGCCCGTGACCGCCGCCGCGCCGTTGTCCCACAGTCCGGAATCTTCGAAGACCCGGCCTTCTTCGCGATACGTGAGGTAAGTGGACGGCGACTGGTTGACATTCGGGAACCCGAGCCCCGGCGCCGTGTGCCAGACGCCCACGAGCCGGTCGGGCTCATTGAACGGCAGCGGCTTGAGAAGTACGCCGTACACCACCGAGAAGATCGCCGTCGTCGCGCCGATACCCACGGCGAGGGTCAGGACGGACACGAACGAAAAGAACGGCGTACGGAGGAGGCGCCGCGCGATGAGGCGCAGGCTGCGGGTCACACGCATCGGTTCACCTGCCAGGAAGAGGAGTCGCGGTCGATCTCTAGTGCTATTACGGGGATTGGCAGGGGGGAGTTCTAGCCCTTCGACTCCAGCCCGCCAAGCGGGTTTTCGCTCAGGGCCAGGCTAGCGGAGCGGCGGGGGTGCGGCATCCCGGATGATGAACAGCGTCTCGCCGGGGTAGACGAGCCCCAGCTCGTCGCGGGCGATCGTCTCAATGGCGAGCGGGTCTTCCTTGAGCCGCCTGGCTTCGGCGCGCAGGCGCACGTTTTCGGCCTTGACGCGGGCGACGTGCGCCTCGAGCGCCGCATACTCGCGCTGCGCCCGCATGGTGTCCAGCAGCCCACGGTCGCCGAACAGCGCATCGATGATGATGACGCCCGAGAGGAGCAGCAGCACCCAGCGGACCAGGCGCGGCGCCACGCCCCGCCGGCCCGGCTTCGGCTGGAACTTCGTCGCCCGCTTGAAGGCAGGGTCGGCTGGGGAGTGGGGACGGCGCGAGGGGGTCTGCCGGGCGGCCATGGGTACCGTACATGTTTCGGCTCCAGCCGCCGATATCCTTAATGCATGGATTCCGAATACGTGATCGCGCTGACCACCTTCCCGGCCGACCAGGATGCGGTGGAGTTCGCGCGCATTCTCGTGGACGAACGGCTGGCGGCGTGCGTCAACATCTGCCCGGAGATGGTGTCGATCTACCGCTGGCAGGGGGCCGTCGAGCAGGATCGCGAACGCCAGGTGATTATCAAGACCACGCAGGCGCGCGTCCTCGCGCTCTGGGAACGCATCCGCGCGCTCCATACCTACGACGTGCCCGAGTTCGTCGTGCTGCCGGTGGCCGACGGCAGCGACGCCTACCTGCGGTGGATCGCGGAGTCGACGACCGGCTGATCGCCGTTCAGAACAGGTACTTCAGCACGACGAACCCGCCGACGAGCAGCACCATGAAGAGCGCCGCGGCGAGATCGAAGTTCTTCTCCAGCCTGGCGCGCACGGCCCCGCCAAAGACGCGCAGGATGGCCGCGACGAGGAAGAAGCGCCCGGCGCGCCCGACGGTGCTGACCAGCACGAATGGCACGAACGGCATCTGCGTCGCGCCAGCCGCGATGGTGGCCACTTTGTACGGGATCGGCGTGAACGCCGCGGCCGCCAGGAACCACACGCCCCATTCCCCCTGATAGAGCGTCACCACGCGATCCCAGTAGTGCCGGGCCTGGTAGAAATCGATGATCCCCTGGCCCAACGTGGCCATGAAGCCCCAGCCGATCGCGTACCCGAGCATGGCGCCCGTCACCGACCCGCCGGTGCAGACTGCCGCCGCCGTCAGCCACCGGCGCGTGTTCGACGCGACAATTGCAATGAGCAGGACGTCGGGCGGAATGGGGAAGACCGACGATTCCGCGAACGCGATGAAGAAGAGGGCCCACAGGCTCTGCGGCGTGTCGGCCCACTTCATTGTCCAGTCGTATAAAGCCCTGAGCCACTTCATCAGGCGCGATCCAGGGCCTGCTGGAGGTCCGCTTCGAGATCGGCGATGTCCTCGATGCCGGCCGAAATGCGGACCATTTCATCCGTGATGCCGATTTGCGCGCGGCGCTCCGCCGGGACCGAGGCGTGCGTCATCGTCGCCGGATGGCTGACGAGCGTCTCGACCCCCCCGAGGCTTTCGGCCAGCGCCATCAGCCTCAGGCTGTTCACGAGCGTCCGCGCTTTCTCAAAGCTCTCCACCTCGAACGACAGCATCCCACCGAATCCGTGCATCTGTCTCTTGGCCAGATCGTGTTGCGGATGCTGCGGGAGCCCGGGGTAGAGGACAGACTTCACCTTCTTCTGCCGCGCGAGAAACCGCGCGAGCGCCAGGCCGTTCGCGTTGTGCACGGCCATCCGCACCGCGAGCGTCTTGGTGCCGCGCAGCACCAGCCATGAGTCGAACGGCCCGAGGATGCCGCCGGCGGAGTTCTGGATGAACTGCAACCAGTCGATATCCTCGTCCCTCGTGGCCACGACGACGCCGCCGACGCTGTCCGAGTGGCCGTTGAGATACTTCGTCGTGCTGTGCACGACCAGGTCTGCCCCGAGCCCGATCGGCCGCTGGTTGACCGGGCTGGCGAACGTGTTGTCGACGACGAGCCGCACCTTCCTGGCGCGCGCGAGGTCGGCCGCGCGGGCGATGTCGGCCAGTCGCATGACCGGGTTGGTCGGCGTCTCGAGGAACAGCATCCGCGTCTCCGGGCGGAGCGCCCGCTCGATGAGCTCTTGCCGGGACGTGTCCACGTAGGTGAACGCGAGCTGGTACCGCGTCAGCACGCGCTCGAACAAGCGGTACGTCCCGCCGTATGTATTGTCGGTGACGACGACGTGGTCGCCGGCTTTGAGGAGGCTGGCGATCGCGCTGATCGCCGCCATGCCTGAGGCGAACGCGTACGCCGCCTTGCCTCCCTCGATGGCGGCAATGTTCGCCTCGAGCGCCGCGCGCGTGGGGTTCTGCGTGCGCGCGTACTCGAAACCCTTGTGGTGGCCCAGCGATTCCTGGACGTAGGTGGACGTCTGGTAGATCGGCGTGATGATCGCGCCCGTCGCTGAATCGGGCTGCTGTCCGGCGTGGATGCAAACGGTGGAGAATCTCGCGTCGTTGGTGAGCTTCACAGGCCTCCACGATACTTTGATATCATCCGGTTTTCAATTGCGATGCTGAGTGAGCACACGCGCGCGACGTTGCTGCGCACGCTCGCCGGCCGCGCCTTCCTCGTCGCGGCGGCGGTGAAGCTGGTGCTCGCGGCCGCCGGCGTCGTCCGGCCGCTGCCGGACGGGCTCGCGTTCGTCGAGGCCGTCGCCACGCTCGTCATCCTCGGCGTGCTGCTGCTGTTCGTGTGGCGGCTCGCGCGCGCGTTGCGCCGGCGCCTGCTCTGGCGCGTGCGGCGCAAGTTGATCCTCTCCTACATCTTCATCGGGTTCGTGCCGGCGCTGCTCATCGCGATGTTCTTCCTGGTGGGCGCGTTCCTCCTGTTTCTCAATCTCAGCTCGTATCTGTTCAGCGACGGCTACGGCAGCCTGCTGAACACCGTGCAGTTGATGACGGGCACCACGGCCGCCGAGCTGTCGCGCACGCGGAATATCGAACAGGGCGGCGGGGCGATACTCGAGCGCCGCCGCAACAACCTGCGCAACCGGTATCCCGAGATGTCGCTCGCGATCGTCCCGCTCCGCCCGGGGCACGGCACGGTGCTGGCGGCGGGCCCGTGGCGCCATCTCGAGCCGCCCGACGCCATCCCTGACTGGGTGATCAAGCGCGGCGAGTTCCGCGGCACGCTGGCCATGGTGCACGAGGACGCGCCGAACGAGCCTGAGCTGGTGCTCCGCGCGGTGCAGCTGCCCGAGGGAGCCGACCCCGCGTACGCCGTCGTGGTGGACCTGCCGTTTGACGGCGAGGTGATCGAAGCGCTCAACGATCAAACCGGGATTCGCGTGGGCGGGATCACCATCACGGCGAACCAGACCACGCGCGCCCGCCCGTTGCTGGGGCGGCTGCGCCGCGCCGCGAGCGCAATCGTGCAGCCCCGGCCGGCCGACGCGGCGCAGACGGCCGAAGGCGGGACCTCGCCCGGGATCTGGGAGCGCAGCGTCGCCTTTCTCGAGTACGTTGACTGGCAGACCGGCGCGTCGGGACGGGCGTCGCTGAGCCTCGACGTGACGCCCCGCAGCCTGTACGCGCGGATCTCCGGCGCGCACCCGGCCTTCGGCGGGTCGCCTCTCGGCCAGACCTTCGTCGTCATCCTGGTCGGCATCGCGGCGCTGTTTGTCATCATCCAGCTCGTGGCCCTGACGATGGGGGTCGCGCTGGCGCGGTCGATCACGGGCGCCGTGCACGAGATGTTCGCCGGGACCGAGCGCGTGCGGCAGGGGGATTTCACGCATCGCATCGCGGTGAAGACACAGGATCAGCTCGGCGAGCTGGCCGCGTCGTTCAACACGATGACCGAGAGCATCGAGCACCTCCTGCAGACCGAGGCGGAGAAGAAGCGGCTGGAAGAAGAGCTGCGGATCGCGCGCGAGATCCAGATGTCGCTCCTGCCGCGCGGCCCGCTGTCGATGCCCGGCCTGGAGGTCACCGCGCTCTGCGTGCCCGCGCGCGAGGTCGGAGGGGACTACTACGACTTCTTCCCGCTCGGGGAGGGACGCGTGGCGATTCTCGTCGCCGACGTGTCCGGCAAGGGCACGTCGGCGGCGCTCTACATGGCGGAGCTGAAGGGCCTGCTCCTGTCGCTCGCCCAGCGCCACCAGTCCCCTCGGGAACTGCTGATCGAGGTCAACCGCATCCTGTCGGACAACCTGGACAGCCGCAGCTTCATCACCATGACGTATGCGGTGTTCGATCTGAACACCGCGACGATGACGTACTGCCGCGCGGGGCACACGCCGATGATCTACCTGCCGGCACGCGGGCCCAGGCGCGGGCTCGCGCAGGCGCTTCTGCCCGGCGGGCTCGTCGTGGGGCTGCGCATCGACGGGATCGGCGAGAAGTTCACCGCGCTGCTCGAGGAAGAGCACGTGCCGCTGGATCGCGGCGACGTGTTCGTGCTGTACACCGACGGCGTGACCGAGGCGATGGATGGCGACCAGGAGCTGTTCGGCGAGGCGCGCCTGCGACGGATCGTCGAGGAGCACGGCCACCTGCGGTCGGCGGAGCTGCGCGAGCGGATCCTGCGCGAGGTGGAGTCGTTTGTGGGCGAGGCGGACCAGCACGACGACCTGACGCTCATCCTCGTGAAGGTGGTGGATGTGGGGACGCCGGCGTCAATGCCGGAGCGCGAGGTCGCGGTCTCGTGAGCGAGCCGGTCGTCATCTTTCGCACCGCGTCCCAGATCGAGGCCAACATCGTCAGGGGCCTGCTCGACGCGAACGGCATCGACGCGATCCTGCTGTCGCACCTGACGCGGTCGGTGTTTCCGCTCGCGATCAGCGGCGAAGGCGAGCTGCGGATCGCGGTCAATCCCGATCAGATGGAGGAGGCGCTGGCGGTCATCGCCAGCCATCGCGAGGAGGTCGTCGCCGGGCGCGTGGTGCGGATCCGCGACGAGTTCGGGGGCCTGGAGCAGCGGCTCGGCTACCGGTTCCGGGATCACGGGCTGCTCGAGCACGCGCTCACGCACCGCTCGTCGGTCCACGAGGATGTCAGCGGCGGCGTGTTCGACAACGAGTCGCTCGAGTTTCTCGGCGACGCGGTGCTCGGCTTTGCGATCGCCGACATGCTGTTCCGCGAGTTTCCCCAGCACAACGAGGGGCAGAAGTCGAAGATGAAAGCCTGGCTGGTGTCGGAGCGGTCGCTCGCCCAGCTGGCCGTGGACCTCGGGCTGGGGGAGTTCCTCATTTTGGGCCGCGGCGAGGAGAAGAGCGGCGGGCGGCGCAAACAGGCGCTGGTCGCCGACAGCTTCGAGGCGCTCATTGCCGCGATCTACCTCGATGGCGGCATCGAGGCGGCGCGCGAGTTCATCGCGCGCCGCTTTCGCCCGCTCATCGACGAGGCCAAGGTGACGAGCGACGAGGCCTCGTACACGGCCGACTACAAGTCCGCGCTGCAGGAGCGGCTGCAGTCCGAGGAGCGCGGGCTGCCGGATTACCGGCTTGCCGGCGAGACCGGCCCTGCCCACCGCAAGCGCTTCGAAGTGGAGGTCTGGGTGGGCGGCGCGCCGATGGCGCGCGCCGAGGGGCGCTCGAAAAAGCGCGCGGAGCAGGAGGCCGCCCGCCTCGCGCTCGAGGTGCTGAATCGCTCGCCGGGCGGGGAGAGCGGCCAGACCTAATCGATCTCGATGATCCCGTCCGACGAGGCGACGGCTGCGCCGGCCATGGCGAGAGCCGGCGCGGGCTCCGGGGCGGGTGGCGTGCCGGATTGCGGCAGTCGCGCCATCGCGTAGCCGTGCACCTCGCGCGCAAGATGCTCGTCCGAGATCGGCGCAGGACGGCAGTGGAGGCGGACCCAGAGGCGGAGGAGCGGATCGGTGAAACGATAGCGCTTCTGCTTCGACTCGACCAGGTCCACGTCTTCGAGCCAGGAGAGATAGTCCTTCGTGGATCCCGGCGTGCGGCGCAGCCGGTGCGCGATCTCGGTCAGCGTCAGCGGCTCTTCAGCGCCGAGCACTTCCAGGATCGCCTTGAGCGCGCCGTATCCGCGGGCGCGATGCAGCCGCAGCTCGTAGCAGAAGCGGCAGGACGCGAACAGCGCGCCGCCGGGGGCGAGCAACTCGGTCAGCGCCGCCACCGGATCGGCGGGCCCGCGCATCTTCATGGCCTGCGTGGCGCTCGCGATCGCGCGCGCGTACGCGGGACGCCCGTCGGCCAGCGCGTGGATCGCGCGCGTGGTCTCCTCGTCCAGCCCGCTCGCGCCGTCGCCCAGCGAGGCGTGGGTCTCGACGGCACTCAGCGGCGAGACGTTGATGATCTCGAACTGCGCCGGCGCATCGCGAAGGAGCCGCTGCGCGCGGGAGACATACCGGCTGGTCAGCACGAAACGGTTGGAGCCGGCGGCCAGCGCCGCGACGAAGTCGCGCAGCACGGTGCGCAGCCCCGGGAAGCTCTCGAAGGTGCGCAGCTCGAACGCCTCGTCCAGCAGGAACGTGGCCGGGCTGCCGCCCGGCGCGCGCGAGGCCGTGAGGAAGACGAGCAGCGCCTCGAGCGCATCGCGTGCCGTGGCATCGGCGGGCGCGGGGGCGTTCGGCGCCGGAGGAGCGAACGGTGAATCGTTCCGCAGCGCCTGGAGAAAGCGCTCCGGCGTGGTCGCGACGCGCTCCACGTCCACGTACTGGCACGTCGAGCGGCCGAACTGCTCTCTGAGCCGCATCAGGACGGATGTCCGGCCGCTGCCGCACGCCCCGAGCAGTACCGGGATGCGGCGGGGCGAGGCGTCGAGGGCCGCCAGGACGCGGCGCTCGAGCAGCGGACGCTGCAGGGTCATCGCTTCTCCTCGCGGCCTGCGACAGGCTCAGGTCGCGGCGTCATCGCTCGTTCTCGACCGTGCTCTTCAACATGGGGATTCGTACGCCGCGCTCGCGCGCCGTGGCGATGGCCTCAGGATACCCCGCGTCGGCGTGCCGCGCGATGCCACTGCCGGGGTCGCAGGTGAGCACACGCTCGAGCTTCTCGGCGGCCTCCTGCGTGCCGTCGGCGACCACCACCATGCCCGCGTGAAGCGAGTAGCCGATTCCGACCCCGCCACCGTGATGAACCGACACCCAGGTCGCGCCCGAGGATGTGTTCAGGAGCGCGTTCAGCACGGGCCAATCCGCGATCGCGTCGCTGCCGTCCCGCATTCCTTCCGTCTCGCGGTTCGGCGAGGCGACCGACCCGGTGTCCAGGTGATCGCGGCCGATGACGATCGGCGCCTTCAGCTGGCCGCGGCGGACCATGTCATTGATCTTCAGCCCGAACCGCGCGCGCTCGCCGTAGCCGAGCCAGAAAATGCGGGCCGGCAATCCCTGGAACGCGACCCGCTCGCCCGCCATGCGGATCCACCGGCAGAGCGGCTCGTCATCGGCAAACATCTCCAGCGCCGCGCGATCGGTGGCGCGGATGTCCTCCGGATCGCCCGAGAGGGCGGCCCAGCGGAACGGCCCCTTGCCCTCGCAGAACAGCGGCCGGATGTATTCGGGGACGAAGCCGGGAATCTCGAACGCGCGCTCGACGCCCGCCTTCTGCGCCTGCGCCCGGATGTTGTTGCCGTAGTCGAACGTGATGGCGCCGCGCCGCTGAAGATCGAGCATGGCGCGCACGTGCGCGCCCATGGCCGCGTACGATCGTTTCAGATATTCGTCGGGCCGAACGCCCCGGAGCGTCTCCGCCTGGTCCAGCGTCATGCCGTTCGGCACGTAGCCGTTGAGCGGGTCGTGCGCCGACGTCTGATCGGTGAGGACATCCGGCACCACGCCGCGGCGCGCGAGCTCCGGCAGCACGTCGGCGGCGTTGGCCAGCAGCGCGATCGAGCGCGGAACGCGGTTCTTCGTCCACTCCGCGGCTTTCGCCAGGGCTTCGTCGAGCGACGCGGTCTGTTCGTCCACGTATCGCGTCGCCAGGCGTCGCGCGATCCGTCCGGGATCGACCTCCACCACCAGGGCCACACCGCCATTCATCGTGACGGCCAGCGGCTGCGCCCCGCCCATGCCACCCAGACCAGCCGTGACGACGAGCCGCCCCGCGAGCGTGCCGTCGAAGTTCCTGCGCGCCGCCGACGCGAGCGTCTCGTAGGTCCCCTGGAGGATGCCCTGCGTCCCGATGTAGATCCAGCTGCCCGCGGTCATCTGTCCGTACATCGTCAGACCGCGGTCTTCGAGGTCGCGGAAGTTCTCCCAGGTCGCCCACGCCGGGACCAGGAGGGCGTTGGCGATGAGGACGCGCGGCGCCCAGGGATGCGTGCGAAACACGGCAACGGGCTTGCCGGACTGCACGAGCAGTGTTTCGTCGGCGCCGAGGGAGCGGAGCGAGGCGACGATCGCGTCGAAGCACTCCCAGCTCCGCGCGGCGCGGCCCGATCCGCCGTACACGATCAGATCGTCGGGCCGCTCGGCCACGTCCGGGTCGAGGTTGTTCATGAGCATGCGCAGCGCGGCTTCCTGCGGCCAGCCCTGACAGCTGATCGACGTGCCGCGGGGAGCCGTAACGTGGCGGGCGAGTGTGCGCATCTGCTGAACGTAGTCCCGAGGTGGCGAGGAGTAGAAATCTAAGAAGCTCCGGGCGCGTTGTCAATTTGAAAGAAAAAATTTCTTACTTGACATCTACTCCGCACGCGTTTTCCAGAGAGCCGTCGGCGATCAGGTCCGCGATCCGCGCGATGTCGGGCGCGGGCGGACGGTCGCCTGCGAGCGGTGCGACCCTCGTCCTGACGTGCGCGTGCGCCCGCGCCAGCGGCGGCGAGGTGCGCAGCGGCGCGAGCAGGTCGAGTCCCTGTGCGGCGCACAACAGCTCGATCGCCAGCACCTGTCGCGCGAGCTCCACGGCGCGCGCCGCTTTCAGCGCGGCGAACATGCTCATGCTGACGTGGTCCTCGCGGTTCGCCGACGTCGGAATCGTGTCCACGCTGGCCGGGTGCGCCGTCGCCTTCATTTCGGAGACCAGTGCCGCGGCGGCCACCTGCGCCATCATGTATCCGGAATGCAACCCGCCGTCGCGCGTGAGAAACGCCGGCAGGCCGCTCAACGAGGCGTTCATGAGCCGGTCGGCGCGCCGCTCGCTGATCGACGCAAGCTGGACCACGCCGATGGCGAGGGTATCGGCGGCAAGTGCCACGGGCGCGCCATGGAAATTGCCGCCGGAGACAATTTCCCCGCCGGGCGAATCCGCCGCGAAGACCATCGGGTTGTCCGTCGCGGCGTTCGCTTCGATCTCGACAATCCGGCGGCTGAAACCGATGGCCTCGCGGGCGGCGCCGTGCACTTGCGCGGCGCAGCGGAGCGAATAGGCGTCCTGCACCGTGCCGCAGTTTTCGTGCGACTTGTTGATGCCGCTCTCCTGCAGCAGCGCGAACAGGTTCGCGGCGGCCGCGCGCTGTCCCGCGTACGGGCGCGGTGCGTGAATGCGCGCCTCGAAGGGATGGTACGAGCCGCGGAGCGCGTCGACCGCCATCGCGGCGATGATGTCGGCGGCGCGCGCCAGCCGCTCGGCGTCGGCGACCGCCAGCGCGAGCACGGCCGCCGACGGCTGCGTGCCGTTGATGAGCGCCAGCCCTTCTTTCGGCTGGAGCGACAGCGGCTCGAGTCCGGCCCGGCGCAGCGCGTCGGCACCGCCGATCACCGTGCCGTCCTCGGCGATCGCCTCGCCTTCGCCGATGAGCACGAGCGCGAGGTGCGCGAGCGGCGCGAGATCGCCGCTCGCGCCGACAGAGCCGCGGCTGGGCACGCGCGGGTGAACGCGGCGGTTCAGCAGCGCGATCAGGGCCTCCACCGTTTCGACGCGGCTGCCGGAGAACCCCTTCGCGAGCACGTTGGCCCGTAGCAGCGTGGCGGCGCGCACGGCGCGCACCGGCAGCGGCTCGCCGACGCCGGACGCATGGCTCCGCAGCAGGTTCACCTGCAGCGCCGACAGCGCCTCACGCGCAATCCGGACGTCCGCCAGCGATCCGAACCCGGTGTTGATGCCGTAGACCGGCGCTTCGCCGCCGGCCATCCGATCCACGACGGCGCGTGCGGCGCGCACGCGCGCGGCCGCCGCCGGCGCCAGGCCGGCTTCAGCCCGGCGGTCCGCGATGTCGCCGATCTGTTCGAGGGTGAGCGATGAGCCGTCGAGGAGGATCGCCATGCGTTAGAATGGTGTGTTTGCAATTCTACAGCCTGAGCGTCCTATGAACATTGTCGTACTGGGCGCGCAGTGGGGAGACGAAGGCAAGGGGAAGATCGTCGACCTGCTGGCGCCGCGCTTTTCGATCGTCGCGCGCTACCAGGGTGGGCACAACGCGGGCCACACCGTCTACGTGCGGGGCAGCAAGTTCATCCTGCGCCTGATTCCATCGGGGATTCTGCACGACGGGCTGACCTGCGTCATCGGCAATGGCGTCGTCATCGATCCGCAGGCGCTGCTCGCCGAGGTGGCGGAGCTCGAGAAGAACGGCATCAGGGTCGGCGACCGCCTGGTCATCAGCGACCGCGCGCACCTGATCCTGCCGTACCACCGCGAGCTCGACCTGCTGTCGGAAGCCCGTCGCGGCGAACGGAAAATCGGCACGACATCGCGCGGCATCGGTCCGGCCTACGAAGACAAGGTGGCGCGCCGCGGTGTGCGCGTCGGCGATCTGCGCGACCTCGGCGCGCTCGGCGAGGCGATTCGACACAACGTGGACGCGCGCAACCGCCTCGTCGAGGGCAAGCCGATGGACGCCGCGGCGGTCGTCGCCGACCTCCGGGCGCAGTGGGAGAAGATGCGCGGCTGGGTGGCGGACGTCTCGCTGTACCTCGCGCAGGCGCGCGCGGCCGGCCGGCGCGTGCTCTTCGAGGGGGCGCAGGGCACGCTCCTCGACATCGATCACGGTACGTATCCGTACGTGACCTCGTCGAACGCCACGGCGGGCGGCGTGTGCACGGGGCTCGGCGTCGGTCCACGCACCATCCAGGGCGTCCTCGGCGTCGCCAAGGCGTACACGACGCGGGTCGGCGAAGGACCGCTCGTCAGCGAGCTGCACGGCGAAGCGGGGGAACGGCTCCGCCAGAAGGGCGGAGAGTTCGGCGCGGTCACCGGCCGGCCCCGGCGCTGCGGCTGGTTCGACGCCGTTGCGGTGCGGTACGCCGCGCGCATCAACGGGCTCGATGCGCTCGCCATCACGAAGATGGACGTGCTCGACGGCATGGACGAGATCCCGATCTGCACGGCGTATCGCCATCGCGGCCGGATCGTCCAGGAGTTCCCGGGCGACATCGCGCAGCTGTCCGCGTGCGAGCCCGTGTACGAGACGATGCCGGGATGGTCGCAGCCGACGCGGGGCGTTCGCAGCTTCGACGCGCTCCCGGCCGAGGCGCGGAATTACCTCGCGCGGCTGGAGGAAGTCTCGGGGATTCCCGCGGCCATCGTGTCCACGGGCTCGGAGCGGGAGGACACGATCATCCGCGGCGATTCGATTGCCGGCCGCTGGTTCGCCTAGCGTTCGACGGCCTTGTTGTCCTGGCAGAAGCGCTCGAGCAGGGTCTTGTCCGCGTCGATGAACTCGATGCCGACGCGGTAGTGCGGGCCGGGATCTCCCGCGCGGCGCGGCAGTTCGAACCTGGCCCACGCAATGACGCCGCGAAAGCGGATTGGCGGGTTGCCCCCCTCGCGCGTGATCGTCACGCGCACGCGTTGGCCGGGGCGGACCATGCCGGGCGAGAGCACCTGCGCGCCAATCACCGACATGTCGATCACCGAGACCGGGTCGCCATCCAGCTGGATTTCGAGGCCGGGGCGGGCGCGGAAGCGAGGCGACCGCCGCGTGCCGTGCCAGTCGAGCGGGCGGCCCGCGGCATCAACGGCGGCCGGCGGTCCCGGCGCTGCGGGCGCGACGGGACCCGGCTCGGGCGGCTTCGCGGTCTTGGCGGCGCCGGTCGCGGCGCCGACGCCCACCGCCGCCGGACGGGCGATGACGCGGGAGTAGTCGCCGGCGTGCGACAGGACTCGGATCTCGGTTTCCGCCAGCGAGGGATCGCTCTTGAGCCGATTGATCAGGGCCGCGCCGCGCGAGGTGGCGGCAAAGAGGCGCTCGAGGACCACGAGACGGGGCTGGTGCTCGTTGATCGCCTGCAGCGCTTCGAGGGGCTCGGAGTCTGAAAACGTTAGCGTCTCGTCGTCCAGACCCGCTCGTGACACGAGCGCCGGCAGCAGGTCCGCGGAGCCGATGACTACCGCAGCGGACATGGAAAAACGATCATAACATGCGGGCCTTTTTGTTCGATCTGGACGACACGTTGTTCGATCACCGCCACAGCACGCGCGTCGCGCTCGGCGTGATTCAGCGGCACCTGCCCGCCCTGGCGGCGCTTCCCCTGGACGTGCTCGAAGAGCGGCACGGCGTCGTCCTCGAGTCCGTTCATCAACAGGTGCTCGCCGGCGCCCTGAGCGTGGACGATGCCCGCATCGCGCGATTCAGGCGGCTCGTGGAAACGCACGGCGGAACACCGCGCGCCGGCGAGATCGAACAGGCGGCGCGCGCGTATCGCGCCGCGTACCGCGAAGCGCGCCGCCCGGTCCCGGGCGCCGTGGCGCTGCTGAAGACGCTTCGCCCTCACGGCGCGATTGGCGTCGTCAGCAACAACATCCTGAGCGAGCAGCAGGACAAGATTGCCGCGTGCGGCATGCGCGAGCACATCGACGTGCTGCTGGTGTCGGAAGAAGCCGGCTGCGCCAAACCTGACCCCGCGATCTTCCGGATGGCGCTCGAGAAGCTGGGTGCCGCACCGGAAGAGACGATCATGATCGGGGCAGCGGGCATCCGGTCAGTCTGGTTCAATCCCCTGAAGCGTCCCTGCCCGGATCAATCCGTCATCGCCGGCCAGATTGGTTGCTGGGAGCCACCTGACGCGGTCGTGGAGCGGTTGCTGCGCTGCTGACAGGGTGAGGCACAAGGCACAAGGCACAAGGCACAAGGAATATCCTCGTGCCTCGTGCCTGGTGCTCGTGTCCCGTGAAGCGCTTCAGCGCCGGATGGACTGCCGCAGCTGCTGAGGGTGCATCCGAATCTCCTCCAGCTTCGCGCGATCGAGCGTCACGGTGCCGGTCGCGCCGCTCGTGCCGGTGGTTGACGTCGATGCCGTGGCGCTGCTGCCGCCGCCGGACGCCTCGTTCAGGATCTTCTCGATCGCCGCGATGTGGGTTTCAGCCGTCTCTCCGCCCGCGGCGCTGTGGAACGCCTGGAGCCGGGTCCGGAATTCCTCGAGCTTCGCGCGGATCGCCGGATCGAGCGCCGCGCTCGCCGGTGCGCCCGTCGTCCCGCTTGTCCCGACCGCGCCGGTCGTCGACGAACTCGTCGAAGCGGTCGCGGATGCGGAGGCCGAGAGGAGCGCGGTCAGCGTCGCGTTCACTTCGTTGTACGCCGAGCGCCAGTCACCCTGCGTCGTGATGAGCTGATTGAACTGGCTGATCAGCTGCGACACCTTGTTGCGGGTGTCTCCCTGGAGCTGCTGCGCCTGCGGCATCGCCGTCACGTCGGCCAGCGACTGGCGGGCTTGCGTCAAGTGCTCGCGCGCCGCGTTCGCGTCAGCCTGCGCAGCGGCGCTCGTGCTGCTCGTCGGGGGAGGCTGCGGGTGGGTGCCGTGTGCCGGCGCGCTCTGCGCCGTCTGGGTCGACTCGGGCGGCGTCGTGCTCGTGGGCGGGGTTGCCGAGCTGCTCGTGCCCGCGGCGCTGGTCATCGATCCGCTCGCCGAGGCGCCGCTCGCCGCCGCCGCAAACTGCGTGATGTGGGTGCGGAATTCTTCGAGCTTCGCGCGCACGTCGCTGTCGAGCGCCGTCGTGCGGCTCGTGCCGGCGGCCTCGGAAGCCGCGCCACCGCCCGGCCCGAGCAGGTCGGACAACGCACGGTCGAGCGCTATCAGGTGCGTGTTCCAGTTGCCACTCTTCGGGCCGCGCGAGCTGCGCGCGGCCGCTCCCGCCGCGCTGCCCGCCGCCTTCGCGGTGTAGCTCTTTTCGAGCGCGGCGAAGTGGCGGCGCACGTCGTTCATCTTCGCGGCGTGGCGTCCGGTGACTCCGGCGCGCGGAATGCTGTTGAGAGTCTGTTTCGCCGCGGTCAGGTGTTCATCGGGTGATGAAGTCTGCGCGGCCGCGAAGGCCGGCAGCGCGATCAGCGCCGCAATACCCGCAATCGCGGGCCATGGTGACGTTCGTGCCATCGGTGCTCCTCCTCTACACAAGTGCTGATGTCCGTGGAGAAAGGGAGCAAGGGTTGTGCCCGGCTCGCGCGTGCGCCAGCTCAGCGGAGCATGCAGTAGCGCTTCAACCAGCGGCTCAATCCTTCGAGTTGCCGGGCGCCTGCTCGGGGAGGGCGTACTTGCGGAAGTTAGGGAGGAGGTGCCCCTCGATGCGGACGGTGGGCCCGCCAAGACGGAGAAGGCAAGCCCCGCGCGGGCGCCGGGCAGCCACATTAGCATCCGCTAAGTGTGGCTGCCACGACCCGCCGCTACATCTCGTCGTTGTCGCGCCCGAAATCCCTGGTGCCCACGCCGGAGGGCTGGCTGATGTCGCCCGCGGCCGGGATGTCAGTGAAGGATCCAACCGCCGGACCTTCGACCGCCATCGGCTCGGGCCGTGCGGCCGGCCGGCGGGTCGCGCGCGCCGTGCTCCGCCGCGCGATCTTCTTCGCTCCGCCCTTGCGCGCGGCAGCCTTACGGGCCGTCTTCCGCGCAGCCCCCTTGCGGCCGCGGGCCGCCCCCTTGCGCGCGCCTGTTCGGGCAGTCTTCTTGCCGCCGCGGCTTGCGCCACGCCGTGACGCCGCGCGGCCCCCGGCTTTCGAACGCTTCCTCGGTCGTTTCTTGGCCATCAAATGCCTCCCTGTACCCGCCGGGATGATAGCCGAACTCATCTCGAGCGTCCAACGGCCGCGCTGAACGCGCGCGCGCCGATCCGCTGGCGCGTGCGCCAGTACTCCGCCCACGCGTCGCGCCGCTGGCGCGCAAGACGGGCCGGCGCGGTGAGCACGGTGAGGTGGTCGGCGGACGTGTAGAACGCGGAATCCTGGTCCGCGATCCGCTCCGCCACGGCTGCCGGTGTTCTTGACGAAACTGGCCGGATCCAGGGCCTCGAGCGCCTGGCGCACGAGGCGCGCGGTCTCGATGACTCGAGGCCATGCGACGCGCGGGCCCGGGTCGATGTCGAACACGAGCCGATCCGGATGCAAAGAGCGGGCGCGCCGTCTGATACCATCCGCGTGTCTTCATGTCTCAGCTCGGCAAATTGGCGGGCGTCACCGCCCTGGTGCTGGCGTCCGCTGTTCTGTTCGCGACGGTCGCGCAGCGAAAAATGCGCGATTTCGAGGTGTATTGGGCGGCTGGCGCTCGGGCGGCGGTGGCCGAGCCGCTCTACCGCGCAACCGATGGGCACTACCGGTTCAAGTACCTGCCCGCGTTTGCCGTGGCGGTGTCACCGCTGTCGCGCGTGACCCTGCCGGCGGCCAAGGCGATCTGGATTGCGCTGTCGGTGTTCTGCCTTGCGGCGCTGGTCTGGGTCTCGGTGAGCATCGTGCCGGAGTCGTCGCTGAGCCGCCGGGCGCTGGCGGCGCTCACCGTGGCCGCCATGGCGAAGTTCTACGCCCACGAACTGGTGCTCGGCCAGGCCAACCTGCTGTTCGGCGCGTTGTGCGTCGCGGCGCTTGGCGCGCTGTTGAGGGGGCGCGACGCCGCGGGAGGAGCGGCCTTCGGCGCGGCGATACTCGTCAAGCCGTACGCGGTGGCGTTCGTGCCGTACCTGCTTGCCGTGCGCCGCTGGCGCGCCGCGGCCGCGGCGGCGCTGGCGGGCGTGGCCGTGGCCGCCTTGCCCGTGGTGGTCTACGGCGTCAGCGGCACGATCGCGCTCACGCGCGCGTGGTGGCAGACGGCGTCGGAGACGAGCGTGCCGCTGTTGACCAACGCCGACAGCATCTCCGTCTTTGCGATGTACGCGAAGTGGATCGGATGGGGCACTGCCGCCGCCACGCTCTCTGCCGCGACGATTGGCGTCCTGGCGGCCGCCTGTGTGGTGGCGCTCGCACGGCGCGGCGGGGTCCGCTCGCCGGAGGTTCTCGAGGTGGGGATGGCGCTGACGCTGATTCCGCTCGTCACGCCGCAGGGTTGGGACTACGCCCTGCTGCTGTCGACGCCGCTCGTCGCGCTGCTCATCGCGCAGGCGGCGCGCCTGCCGCGCGGCGAGCGCGCCGTCTTCATCGTGGCGCTGTTGGCCGTGGCGTTGAGCCTGTACGACGTGATGGGGCGGGCCGCGTACGCGCGGTTCATGTCGCTCGCCATCATCACGGTGTGTTACCTCGCGATCCTCGCCGTCGCGGTCAGGGTCAGGCTCCGCCGCGCCGCCTAGTGCGGCTCGAGCACCAGGCGCCGCTCCGCCGCCGCATCGACCGCCGCCCGCGAGAACCGCAGCGGACGGTACCGACCCTCGTTCCAGTCGTTCAGCAGGTCGGAGTAGCGGCCGCTGAAGATCTGTCCCGATTGCCCCAGGGGCAGGATGAACACGGACGCGTCCAGGTTCGACAGATCGACGATCTGGCGGTACGACGAGACCAGCATCTGGTCGCGCACGGGCATCGACGGGTTGACCGTGAAGGCGTCGCCGCCGCGACGCACGCGGCGGCTGAAGAACGGGCGCAGCACGGGGGAGGCCTGCAGCGGCAGGTGGGGGAACCAGACCTCGTTCTGCCGATCCCAGCGCCAGGCATCGGGATCGCCGGATCGTTGTGCGAGGCGGAGGTCGGCGAGCGCCTCCTCCAGCGCCCCTCCCAGGATATCCGGGCACGTCTCCCTTGGCGCCGTGTTCACATCGTCGCACCAGCGGGTGAGCGGATCGCGTGCGATCCCGTCGAACGCTTTTGCCACGCTGCCGGTGAACGGCCGATAGTCGTTCCAGAGCGGCTGGCCCAACTCGTCACTCACGATGCGCCGCGCCGCGCGCGCGTAGTATGCCTTGAACAGGGCGGCCGGCGCGCTGTCGGCGGCGAGCGATCGGTTCCATCTCGCGAGGCGCGCGATCGCGTCCCGCGCTGCGTCCGAGCGGGGAGCGGCCTGCAGGAGGAACGGCAAAATCGCGATCGGTTGCGCGGACCGCTGATCGGTCTGCAGCAGTTTCATGTCGTCGAGCGTGGCGCGCGGCATCGACGCCAGCACCTCGGTAATCCGCGCCGCGCGGTAGGGAGCGTCCCACGACGTGCTGACGGGGTGCGGGTAGCTGGGAGAGACAACCTGGTTGTTCGCGCTCGCGATGAAGCCGCGCGCGGGATTGAGCGTGCGCGGCAGCTCCGGCAGCGGCACGTACCCGCGCCAGTCGTTGCCCGTGGAGGAGCCGTCCACCGGCGCCCGGCCGTCACCGGCGCGCACGGGCAGCGCGCCAGGACCGAGGTACGCGATGTTGCCGTCCACGTCCGCGTACACGAAGTTCAACATCGGCAGGTGATAGCCCTCGAAGGCGGCCGCGAACCCGTCCCATGACTCGGCGCGATTGACGCGGAGGAAGGCTTCCGCGGTGCGATCCGACGGATCGTGACCGGTCCACCTCAGGGCGAGCGCCGCGCGTTCGTCGAACAGGTCCGACACCAGCGGCCCGTGGCGCGTGAGGCGGACGCGCAGCGCGACCGGTGGCGCGTCGCGAACGGCGATCGCCTCGTGCAGGATCCGCATCGGCTCCCATCGGCCGTCCACGAGCGCCTCGTCGCGCTCATTGATCCGCTCGGCAAACAGGTCCTGGACGTCGGACATCATGTTCGTGACGCCCCACGCGATCCGCTTGTTGTGGCCGATGACGACCGCCGGAGCGCCGGGTAACGTCGCGCCGATCACGTCGAGCGGCCCGCCGGTGAGGTGCGCGACGTACCAGACGGCTGGGGCCTGGGTGCCCAGGTGGGGATCGTTGGCCAGCAGCGGCTTGCCGGTCGCGGTGCGCGAACCGCTGACGACCCAGTTGTTCGAACCGCCGGGCGGAATCGGATCGGATGCGACCTTCTCGAAAAAGTTCAGCGCCGCCCTCGCGAGCGCCGCCGTTTCTTCTTTCGAGGAAACGGCATACGGGTCGGTGGGCGCTGCCGGCTGGAACTCCGGCAGCACCAGTGGGCCGCCCGCGGCATAGGCGGGCAGCAGGTCGGAGGCCCCGTCGGGGCCGACCCTGGCCGAGAGGCGCACGCGGAGCATCTCCTCCCGCCAGTTGGTGCTCATCGACCAGCCCATCACCTTCTGCCACGCGAGAACGTCCTCGGCTCTCCACGGTTCCGGTGAGAAGCGGAAGATCGCGAACTCGACGGGAAGCTTCCGGCCGCCGTGGCCTTCGAGATACGCGTTGACGCCGGCGATGTAGCGGTCCACGAGGGCCCGCGTCTCCGGCGCCATCGCCGCCACCGCGGTGCGCGCGGCGCGTGCGAACCCAATCGTCCGCATCAGCCGGTCGGTATCGACGGCGGCCGCGCCAAGGATCTCGGCGAGCCGTCCTGCCGCGAGCCGGCGCTGGAAATCCATCTGCCAGAGTCGGTCCTGCGCGTGGACGTATCCGAGCGCGAACAGGGCGTCCGCTTCGCTGCGGGCGCGGATGTGAGGCACGCCTTCCGGATCTCTGACGATTTCCACGGGCTGATGGAGCCCGCCGACATGGAGGGTCCCGGAGGTTTCCGGCAAGGACTGCCACAGCCGCCAGGCGATGGCGGCTGCGACAGCGACGGTGGTCAGCAAGAGCAGGAGGGCAACCCGGATCGACCAGCGACGCACCCGGCAATACTAGCTCAGGCGCGCCTAGTCTCGCATGAGCTGCCGGCGTTGCCGGACCAAATGCCGACGCTCGCGCATCAACTCGCGGCGGTCGCGGATCAACTCGCGGCGCTCACGCATCAACGCGCGACGCGCCCGGAACAGGCCACGGTGCTCGCGCAACAGCCTGCGCTGCTCCGGCGTGAAGATCCGGGACACTCGCTCCTGCTGGTCCAGTCGCCGCGCCTGGAGCTGGTGAGAGAGCTGAGCGACCTCGTCCCTGAGCGCGGCGATTGTTCGCTGATCCGGGTCGTCCGCCAACAGAGCTTCGCGCAACCGGCGCGTCGCCTCCTGGAGCTTCTGCGCGCCGGCGCGCTGCACGGCGCGCGTCTCCTCGCGCAGTTTCCGGATCTCGTCGCGCTGCGCGTCGGTCAGGGACCTCCGCTGGCCTCTGCACTCGTCCTCCTGCTCTGGTTAGACCGCGGCAGGCGACGGAGGTTAAAGACCGCGGAGGAGCACCGATTGCTGGCCGGCGTACACGACGACGTACCGGAGCAGGAAGCCGCCGGCCAGCACGAGCCACGCGGCGAGGGTGACCAGCGCTCGCGGCACGCGATGCGCGCGTGCGGCGCGGACCTCGATGCCGCCGGGGACGAGCAGCCCGAGGAGGACGACGCCAAGCCAGAACGGCAGCGCGCAGTCACCAGCCGCGAGCACGCCCACGCCGTGGCGCGCCGAGCTGGACGAGACGACCCCGTAAAACAGCAGGCCGCCGAGCGTGAGCGTCTCGGCGGCAATGAGCACGATGTCGGCCCTCGAGAGCGCGGGGTGCTCCGCCGCCGGCGTGATGAGCATCAGGGCCGCCGCTGCGGAAGAGAGCGCTGAAAGCACGAACAGCACGGCGAGCGCCGGCGTGTTCCACAACGGCCGGGCGACGAGCACGCCCAGGAGAACGGCCGTGTAGACGGCCACGGCGAGGCCGAGCGGCAGGCCGGCGACAGCCAGCCGGCGTGCCCACGCATCCCCGTGCGGCACGCGCCAGCGCCGCCAGCGGGCGGGCAGCTGGAGGTACGCGTAGAACAGCGTCACGGCGGAGAACAGGGCGAGCAGCCAGCTCCCGATCCACATCGGCGAGAGCGGCCTCAGGGCGACGAACAGCTTCCAGAAGAGCAGCGGCCGGCCGAGATCGAACACGAGCAGCGCCGTGCCAGCGATGACCGGCAACGGCGCGAGGAACGCACCACGGCGGACGATTGCCGTATACCGATCGCCGCGTCCCAGCAGCATGGCGGTGGCCGACAGCATCATCGCGCCGGCGCTCAGCCCGCCGCAGAACAAGTAGATGACGATCAGCAGGCCCCAGGAGGGTTCGTCGTGCACCAGGTCACCTCATGAAAGATAGAAAATCTTCGGTCGAGTTGCCGCTTCCGGCTTCAGGACCGCCCCGCCGCGTTCGGCCGCGAGCCGCGAGACGGGCGCCTGCGCATCATCGAGGTCGCCGAAGACCCGTACCTTCGCCGGACAGGTGAGTACGCACGCGGGTTGCTGCCGGTGCGCGACGCGATGGACGCAGAACGTGCACTTGTCGACGGTGCCCGAGTCCTCATCGAAGTAACGCGCGTCGTAGGGGCACGACTCGATGCAGTATCGGCACCCGATGCAGTCGTCCGGGTTGAGGAGCACGACACCGTCGGCATCGACGTAGCTCGCTCCCGTCGGGCAGACCCGGACGCACGGGGCGTTCTCGCAGTGCATGCACTGTCCGGGCTCAATCCGGACGCCGATGCCGGGGAAGGTCCCGGCCTCGCGCTCCGCGACCCAGTTGCGGCTCCGGCCGGTGGGCACTTCGTTCTCGGCCTTGCAGGCCACGAGGCACGCGCCGCAGTGCAGGCACCGCTGCGTGTCGACCACCATGCCCAGTCTCATACGCGCTCCACGGTCACGAACGTCTCATGCAGGGCCGCGTTGCCGCTGATGCGGTCCCAGCGCGGCTCGATCAAGTCCTGGTCGCTCGCGCCGCGGCCGAAGGCGCGGCGCAGCGCGGAGGTCGTGTGGCCGAAGCCGTGCGGCAGGTGCACGCAGTCGGGGCGGATGCGGCCGGTGACGAATGCCCGCACCTTCACCTCGCCGATGCGGCTGCGGACGCGCACCTGGTCGCCGTCGGCGATGCCTTTCGACTCGGCGACCGCCCGGTTGATCCACAGGCGGTTCTCCGCGCACAGTTCGTGCAGCCACTCGTTGTTCTGGTTGGCCGCGTGCGTGAACAGCGCCTGCTTGCCCGGCAGCAGGCGGAACTGTCCGCCGGGCGGCTGCGCAGGCGGTGCGTACTCCGGGAGGGGAGGGTAGCCGTTCCTGCGCAGCCGCTCGTTGGCCAGCTCGATCTTTCCGGACGGCGTCCGGAACCTGAACTCGGGGTTGCGCGTGACGCCGTACTGCCGCGCGGTGCGGTTCGACCACACGCCGGTCGCCTCGAACGCGGATCGATCGATCCCGTGCGGCGCGAGCTGCGCCGCGATGTACTGATCGATGTCGAAATCGAAGTAGCGGCCGAGACCGGTGCGCGCCGCGAGCCCCTTCATGATGTCGAGGCACGGCCGCGTGGAGAACTGCGGCTTGACGACCTGCTGGCGCAGCGCGGCGAACGCGTACGGCACGCTGAATTCCTCGATCGGGTCGGTCCGCTCGAGATACGTGGACTCCGGCAGGATCACGTCGGCGAGCCACCCGCTGTCTGTCGGCTGGATGTCGATGACCGCCACGAACTCCATCTTGCGGAACATCTGTTCGGTGAGGCGCCGGTCCGGGAGGGTGTGCATCGGGTTGTGCTTGAACATCATCCAGCCCCGCACCGGGTAGGGCCGGTCCGCGAGCACGGCGTCGCGCAACTCGATGTACGCGCCATCTTCCGCACTCGCGAGCGGATGCCGTTCGGCGATGGCGTCCACGCGTTCGGCGTCGGGCCACGGGTATTCCGGCGGCTCGGGCGCGCCGAGGTCGAGCTTCTCGTTGGGAACCACCCCGCCCGGCGTGTCCCAGTTCCCGACCAGGACATTCGCGATCGCCATTGCCTGCCGCATCTCGGTGTCGTTCTGATACCAGGAAGTCCGCCGCCCGCGGTAAATCACGGCCTTCGGCGCGCGCGCGGCGAACTCGCGGGCGATCGCGCGAATGCGATCGGCAGGAATCTCGGTCTCGGCCGCCGCCCACTCGGGCGAAAACCGCGTCACGTGCGCCGCAAGCTCCTCGAATCCGTGCGTGTAGGCTTCGACGAACGCTCGGTCGTAGAGCTGCTCCTCGATGAGGACGTGAATCAGGGCGAGATAGAAGGCCAGGTCGGTGCCGGGACGAATCGGCAACCACTCGTCGGCCTTGGACGCGGTCACGGTGAACCGCGGATCGAGGTACACGAGTTTGGCCTTCCGCTGCCTCAGGCCGTCGCTCAGGTCCACGCTGTCCGGCGTGATGAACGACTCGAAGCGGTTCGCGCCGCTGGCAATCACGTAGTCGGCGTGCGCGAGGTCGAACTCGGGCACCGTGCCGTAGGTGATGAACCACGCCAGGTTGCTCGAGCTGAGGCAGACGCTCGGGTGGCGCACGAGGTTCGGCGAGCCCCAGGCCTGCGCGAGCGAACGGAAGAACCGCTCCTGGAACGATTCGCACGAGCTGAAGAGCACCCCCTGCGGCCCGTAGCGCTCCCGGATCGCCAGCAGCCGCTCGGCGGTGAAATCAAGCGCCTCCTTCCACGTCGCCTTGCGCCACGCGCCCGATCCGCGCTCGCCGGTGCGGATCAGCGGATGTTTCAGCCGGTCGGGGTCGTACAGCGTCTTCACGCCGGCGTTCCCCTTCGCGCAGAGCATGCCGCGCGATTTCGGGAACGCGGGGTTCGGCTCGAGCTTGACGATGCGGCCGCGCGCGACGTGCGCGATGATGCCGCACTTGTTCACGCAGTTGTCGCAGATGCTGAACACCTTCGTCGTCGCTCCGCGGGCGGCGACGCGCGCCGAAGGCGCGTTGTCTATTTGCAGGAGTTTCCGGACGCGGCCGCAGCCGGCCGCGGTCAGGCCGACGGCGCCGGCACCCGCGAGGGTGCCGGCGCCCGCGACACGGATAAATCGACGCCGGTTCATGGGTGTCAGAAGCGGACGCCGAAGGCGACCCGCAGGTTGAACATGTCCTTGTACGTGGGGAAGCCGAGCATCGGCGTCTCGTCGAGCCTCTTCGGCGCGCCGAGATGCCAGCCGCTGCCGCTGTACTCGTAGTCGTACTGCAGCCCCGAGACCCGCAGCTGCCCGTACTTGCCGATCTGCTGGTTCACGTAGACTTCGTACACGTTGCCGCGGGTCTGCAGCTTGGAGAGCAGGATCTCGTCAGCGGCGTGCGTGAAGTTGAACCAGTACCGGCTCCCGCGGTTGAACTCGGCCCCGACCTGCGTCTGCCCGAAGTCGTACCGCAGGCCGGTATACACGGACCACGCGTCGTGTGATTCGGGAACGGAGAACGGGTCGGTCAGCAATCCGCCGAACGGCGTCGTGATGTCCTCGGGATGCGACCACATGCCGGCGACCGAGCCGAACCATTTCACGGGCCCTTCTGTCCGCTCGATGGCGAGCGCGGCAAGATCGATGTCGCCGATGTTGGACGACGGCGTGAAGCGCATCACCGCCGGTCCCGGCGCGGCGTTGCCGGTCACCGGATCCACCGGCATTACGACGAGCGAGTTGAACCCGTCGGTCACGCGCATCGCGCGGAGCACTGTCGCCTGGACGAACGTGGTGTCGGTGGAGTACAGGTCCAGGTTGAGGCCGCCGAAGTGCACGTCCTTGAGGCGATCGCCCGGCGCCTTGAGCTGATCGCCGCTGCCGAACCCGGATTCGTACCCGAGGCCGTAGCAGAAGCGCCAGATGGCGTTCTTCATCTTGTCGCCGAAGGCGTAGCCGACCGTGACGCCGTCGAACTGGTAGTCAACCACGTGGCCGAGCGGCGTGCCCCCGCGCAGGCGCCCTTCGCGCATCTCGGTCGGGGGACCGCCCGTCGAGGGGCGGCGGCCAACCGAAAGGTAGAGCCCCGTTCCGCCGATCTGGTTCCAGTCGAAGTACGCGCGATCGACGCGGACGATGTCGCTGTTCGGGACGCCGATGGTGGTGCCGTCGATGTTGATGGACGTGGGCTGCCCGTTGAACACCTGCACGCCGGCGCTGTCGCCCCACGCCTTGTACATCGCGAGGCGGCCGGAGAAGGAGAGTCCCTTCGCGAGGTCGGTCTTCATGTTCACGCGGATGCGCGTCGTGTACAGGATGTTGTTGGTGTAGTCCTGCTCGGCGCGCAGCGTCGCGGGCATCAGCATCTGCATCATCGCGGCCTGCTGCGCCGCGGGGAACTGGGCCATCGCCGCCTTCAAGTCCGCGAAGGTGAGGCGGCTCGTGAACAGGAGATAGTCGGCGTAGTGGGCGGCCACGTTGTTGTCGAGGACCGCGTAGATGGACGACGGGTCGGCGCTCGCCGGCGTCGGGAACGCGCCCTGGTTCGTCATCATGAAGAACATCGAGTCCACGATGCCCTTCTGCAGCTTCAGCCCGTCGAAGTACGGCGCCTGCGTGCCGTTCAGGGTGTCGCTCGCGATGCGGATCTCGCCGGTGAAGTTAATCCGATCGAGCGCGGCCTTCCGCTCGAGCGGCTCGATCCGCGCCTCCTGCTCCTGTTGCGCGGTTTCCTGCGCGGCAAGCTTGTCGCGCAGGGCCGCGAGCGTGGGCGGCGTCTTCAGCGCGGCGAGCTGCTGCTCGAGCTGCTCGACCTGCAGGCGCAGCGCCGCCTCGGTCGCGGCAGCCTGCACGCTGTTCTGCGTCTCCTGGGCTCGCGCGGGCACGGCGAGCAGCGCGGCTGCGGCGGCAGCGACGGCAACGCGTGTGAGAGTTCGCATCGCGCCTCCTACTTGAGGCCGCACGTCTCGGGCTGGTCCGAGTCCGCGGCATGAGAGACGAGGAAGTGCTGGATGTCGGCGACGTCGGCCGGCAGCAGCAACCGGCCGGTCTTCTCCGTCACGCGCGGAAGCATCTTGGCGACGTCCTTCTTGAACGCGCGCTCCCATTGCGCCTGCGTCTTGGTGAGCGGCGACAGATCCTTGGCCGCGCCTTTCGGCACGTGGCAGCTCTTGCAGGCGGTGCGGAAGAGCGACTTGCCACGATTTGGATTCGCGCCGCCCGCGAAGGCGACGCCGGTGATGACCAGGGTCGCGGCAACGAGGGCGGCGACCGGCGCCCATGAACGAGTAGTCATGAATGAAAGCTCCGCACGTGTGGGGGGCAACGAACATGCCCATGGGAGCGGCCGGAAATCGTCCGAAAGCCGGGGAAGGAGGGGAGGAATGAAACGGAGTGTTGCGCGAGGGCTGAAACGCCCCGTTTCAGCGCAACAACATGTTCAGCGCGGCTCGAGCAGTCTGAACGCCCTCATCCGGCGCCAGAGGGTCGTCCGGCTGATGCCGAGCGCGCGCGCGGCGCGCGAGGCGTTCCAGCGGTGCGCCTCGAGCACGCGGCGTAACTGCGCGGCCGGAGTGTCCGGGGGCGCCGGCGGCGACTCTTCGCCGGAGGTTCCGGGTGATTCGTCCGGTGGCTGGAGCTGTCGCAGCGGCGCCGGCAGGAACCGCCGCTCGATCCGGCTCGTCGTCGTGGACACCATCGCGTATTCGATGGCGTGCTCCAGCTCGCGTACGTTGCCCGGCCAGGCATACTGCAGCATCAGCGCGAGCGCCCGGTTCGAGATCCCCTCGAAGGCGTCCTCGCGACCCGCGAAGTGGCGCGGCCGGTACTTGGCGATGAAGTGCTCCACGAGCAGGGGAATGTCCTCCACGCGGCTTCGAAGCGGCGGGACGGCGATGGGCACGACCGCCAGGCGATAGTAGAGGTCCTCCCGGAAGCGCTCTTCGTGCACGAGGCGGAGGAGGTCGCGGTTCGTCGCCGCGATGATGCGGACATCCGCGCGCCTGGTGCGGCTGTCGCCCACACGCTCGAACGTCTTCTCCTGCAGGACGCGGAGCAGCTTGGCCTGAAACGCCGGCGTCGTGTCGCCGATCTCGTCCAGGAAGATCGTGCCCCCGGCCGCCACCTCGAAGCGCCCCGGCTTATCAGAGACCGCACCGGTGTAGGCGCCGCGCACGTGGCCGAACAGCTCGCTCTCCAGCAGGTTGTCGTTGAGCGCGGCGCAGTTGAGCGTGAGGAACGGCTTGTCGCGCCGCGCGCTCGCGTTGTGGATGGCGCGCGCGACCAGCTCCTTGCCGGTGCCGGTCTCGCCGCTGATGAGCACGGTGGCGTCGGTGTCGGCCACCGCGTCGATGGCGTCAACGAGCTGGCGCATCGCCGCGCTCCGGCCCACCAGATCGTGCGTCGTGAACCGCTCGTTCACCGCCCGGCGCAGCTGCTCGATCTCGGTTTGATCGCGCACGACGCCGATGAGGCCCTCGACCCCGCCGTGGGCATCATGCAGGAACGCGGTTGTCACCGACACCGCGACGCTCGAACCGTCCGCCCGCCGGACCAGCTCGCGGCAGCGCTCGACGACCGCGCCGCGCTCGAGCGTCCAACGCATCGGGCAGTCGGTCGCGCACTTGGAGCCGCGAAACACCTGGCTGCACGCGCGCCCGACCGCCGCGGCCGCCTCGATCCCGACAAGCCGCTCCATACGGGGCGAGAGCGATCGGATCACCATGTGGCGATCGACCGTGAAAATGCCGTCGGCGATCGAGTCGATCACCTGTTCGGTCTTGTCCTTCTCGCGCCGAATGGCGTCGGCGACTTCGTGAAGCTCCAGGATGATGTCGCGGAGCTTGTCCATGCCGCGGAAGTTCTCGAGCACGCCAATCGTGCGGCCGCTCTGGTCCCGGACCGGCGACGCGGTGAGGCAGAACGTGTGCTCTGCGCCCGTGGTGGCCGGCAAATCGACATTGAAGTGGGCTTCGGGGCATTCGAGGTCCGCCCAGTTGGCGGGATCGAGCCGCGCCGCAGACTCCGCATCCAGCAGGTCGGTCCACCTCCGGCCTCGCAACGCATCGGGCGTGCGGCCGAACAACTCCGCGAGCCGGTCGTTCGCATAGACGATGCGCCCGTCGAGATCGAGCAGCGCGATCGCGTCGGCGATGTTTCCAAGAATGATCTCGGCGGTGGGAGGAGTAGAGGTCGGCGCCATGCCGCCCGGGGCGTATCGGAAGTCTATGCCAGCCCGGCAACCCATTGAGAATGGGGGGCTTCTGCGGACGGGCCGGCGCGCTGCAACACTCTGTTGCCGGGATCACGGCGCCCGAGGACGTAATAAGGGGGACAGTCACACTTTCCGAAGCGGCGGCCCAGGAAAGTGTGACTGTCCCCCTTATTCTCTCGTCGCTTATACTCTCCGCGTGCCGTTCCGCTTCACCTTTTGGCGACGGGGGCTCGGGAAGCTCGAGCGCGACGTGATGGAAGTCGTGTGGCGCGCGGCGTCGGACCTCTCCGTCCGCGAGGTGCACGAGCAGCTCCGGCAGACGGTGGCCTACACCACGGTCATGACGACGCTGGATCGCCTCTATAAGAAAGGATTCCTGGCGCGCGCCAAGGCAGGGAAGGCGTACCGGTATTCCCCGGCAATGCCGGCGCACCGCTTCGCGATGCAGCTCGTGTCCAACCTCGTGGACGACATCGGCGCGAAAGATCGCGAGCTGCTCGACGAGCTGGAGCGATTCGTCCGCGAGAAGCGGCGCAGTCTGGACTCTTCACCATGATCGGGCACATGCTGTTCGGCCTCCAGGTCGCGCTCGCATGGTTCTGCGCCGTGAACGTGGTCGCGTCGCTGGGGTTCCTGGTGTCTCACGCGGCGGCAGAGCGGTCGTTTGCCGGATCGACTCACCCGCGGACGTTTCTTGTCTGGCGCTTCCTCCCCTTGCTGGTGTCCGTGATTGCGACGGCCGGCTTCGCGATTCCGGCCTACATGTGGCTGGAGCCGCGCGGCGTGGAGGAAGCCACGGGAGCGGTCGCGCGGGTCCTGTCGATTGGCGGCGGGCTGTTGCTGGGCGCGGCGATGATGCGCGGCGTTCGCTCCCTTCGCCGGACGTCGCGGGCGCTTCGGGCGTGCGTGGCAGGCGCGCGACCGATCGACCATCCTGGCGCGCCCGTTCCCGCCTTCGCCGTTCCGGACGCCGGCGCTGTGATGCTGCTCGCCGGTGTCGTTCGCCCCCGCCTGTACGTGTCAGAGCAGGTTCTCGCCGCGCTGGATGCGGAAGAGCTGAACGCCGCTATCGCGCACGAGATCGCTCATCACCGTTCGTGGGACAACGCGAAGAGGCGGCTCTTCGCGTTCGCGCCGGACGTGCTCTCCTGGACGGCGCGCGCGCGCGAAATCGAGGATCGATGGCACCAGGCCGCGGAATTTTCAGCCGACGCGGCGGCCGCGGGCGGGTGCGAGAAGGAAGCGGCAAGGCTGGCGTCCGCGCTCGTCAAAGTGGCGCGCCTGGCAGCCGGGAATCGAATGCCGGATTACGGCTGCGCTCTGTTTCACGACGGTCATCCCGTTGGCGACCGCGTGCGGCGACTGATTGCCGGCGGCGCGGCATCGGACGCCCGTTCCGTGAGCGTGGCGCGCGCGGCGTGCTCGGTGGTCGCGGTGGCCCTGACGATCGGCGCGATGCCGTGGCCGGCGGCGCTGGCCTTCGTTCAGGAAGTCACGGAAGCTCTCGTGCATCTGCCGTGAAAATTCTACGCGCCGAACGCGCGACCGTGTAATCGCGTAAGTCTTACCCATCCAGCCTGACGCGCGTCGCGGCTCGCACGGCCACATGTCGCGAATTTCTGCCTCGTCGTCAGCGGAACCGTTCTTGCTCCTCGTTCCGCCATCAATTTCCCTTTTCGACTCGCATGATCAAACTCTGGATTGTGGCAGGCGCGGTGGCGTGTGTCGCGGCGGTTGCCGCGGCATGGCGGAAGCGGAAAAGTGGAGGAGCCGGCATCAGCAGTGAGCCCGTGAGCGGACAGTGGCTGGCGGAAGCCCGCGCGAGAGGCGAGGAGCACACTTGGTGACGGCGCAGGATTTCGGCGACAAGCTGCGGCATCAGCGGGAGCGGCGCGGCGTCAGCATCCAGGCCATCGCGGATGCGACCAAGATCAATCGCAGCATGCTTGCCGCGCTGGAGGCAGGGGACTGCACGCGCTGGCCCGGCGGCCTTTACAGTCGCGCGTATGTCCGGAGCTACGCGAGCGCCGTGGGGCTCGACCCTGACGAGGTCGTTGCCGAGTTCTGCGAGATCTTCTCCGATCTGGCGTGGCTCGGCGGACGTCCCGAGCGGACGGAGCCGGCGACGGCTCGGACGGACCCTGCTTTCGAGCCGCGCGCCGGCCGCATCGCGTCGCGCAAGCTGGCGGGCGATATCGCCTGAGCCTCAGTGGCCCGCCGCCGGCCTGTGGAGGCTGGCGATCTTTGTCACCCCGGCGATGGTCGTTGCGACCTCCTCATCCGTGTTGAACGGACCGCCGTGCGGAGTTGCTCGTGCACGAGGGGCGCGCAGTGCAGGCCTGTGCGGCACGCGATGTCGCGGTCCACGTCGAGCAGCATTCCCACGTCCGCCGGGTCCCTGCCGAGCCCCTGAAAAGTCGCGTCAGCGCGCGCCGGGTGTCTTCGGAGCAGGCGAATCAACGGCGCCAGCCCCTTCTCCATGTAGTCGGCGCGAATTGCAGCCGGATCTTGCCGGGAAACCCGGGGAATGCTTCTTGAACCAGAGACACACGCGTGGGCGAGCTGAGCCGCGGATCGTTGCGCGCAAGGACGGATATGCGGCGGTTTATGACCATCGTGCCGTTCGTGCTGGCGATCGCAGGGGCGGCGGCGTGCGGCTCTTCTACCCAGTCTGTTACCGCGCCTTCCACATCGAAGTGCCCGCTGAGCGCCGCGGCGCAGCCGTCGGCGTTTGGTTCCGGAGGCGGAAACGGCATCGTCGCCGTGACCACCAACCGGGAGTGCGCCTGGTCCGCGTCGGCGTCGGGAAACTGGATCCAGTTGGCGGCGCAGGCCGCCGGCCAGGGTGAAGGGCAGGTTGGATTCAGCGTCAGCGCGAACCGGGATCCGTCGGAGCGGCGGGCAGCGATTACCGTTGGCGAGCAGCAGTTGGCGATCTCGCAGGAGGCGTCGCCCTGCGTGTTCGGGGTGGCGCCGACGAGCCAGTCGGTATCACCGGCGGGAGAGCGGCGCACGATTATCGTCACGGCGAGCAGCACCCGGTGCTCGTGGGCGGCGCGCAGCGACGTCGGCTGGATCGCGATCGTGGAGGGTGCGCAAGGCACCGGAAACGGCGCGGTGGCGTACGAGGTCCATGGGACCACCGGCTCGACGCGAGCCGGCACTCTGCGGGTGGACGGGCACGTGTTCACCGTGACGCAGGCATCCGGCTGCACGTACAGCATCGATCCGTCGAGCCAGAACTTCGCGTGCCGGCTGCGCCTGGACCGCGTCCGCTTCGCAGCCGTGGGTGCGCATCACGTCCGGCGCGGCAGGATCGGGCAGCGGCACGATTCAGTTTTCAGTGAACGCGTCGAGCGGGCCGGGACGAGCGGCGGCGATCACCGCCGGCGGCCAGACATTCACGATCCAGCAGTCGACCGGATGCGCGTACTCGCTGAGCGCGATGTCGGCGCAGATTGCCGCGGGTGGCGGAACCGGGAGCGTGTCAGTCACCACGGGGACGGGATGCGCGTGGGTGGCCGTGTCAAACCCGGCCGACGCCTGGGCGCGGATCACGTCTGGTGCGACTGGCAGTGGCAGCGGCACCGTTTCCTTTACCGTCGATCCCAATGCCGCGACCACGGCGCGGGCGACGACCCTGACGATCGCGGGACAGGCGTTCTCAATTTCGCAGGACGGGGCGCCGCCGCCGTGCACGTACACCATCGCGCCGACTTCGCAGATGCTGGGCGCGGCGGAAACCACCGGCAGCTTCAACGTTGACACCGCGGCGAACTGCGCGTGGACCGCCACGTCGACGGTCGCCTGGCTCGCGGTGACCGCAGGTGCGAGCGGCACCGGGTCGGGCGCGGTGAGCTATCGCGCCGCCGCAAACACCGGCGCGGCGCGCAGCGGAACAATCAGGGTGGGGGGCATGGATTTCACCGTCACGCAGGGCGGTGGGTAGCGACCCGCTGTGGCGCGAGCGTCAGCTTCGGATCGTTTCGAGTCCGTGCGCGCGTGGTCCTTTCTCGGACCGCCAGAGCAGGAACGAGAAGAAGAGCCCCATGAGCCCGAGCGCCGCGAACATCCACATGCCCGGCACGTAGCCGGCGGGATGGTCCGCACCGGCCGCCGAGGCGTCGTTCGCACGGCCGATCGCCCAGGCCATCGCTCCCCAGCCAATCTGCTGGCAGAACGTCATGAGCGCGTACGCGGTGCCCAGCCGCTTCTCATCCACCAGATATGCGACAGACGGCCACAGGATCGCCGGCACGAGCGAGAAGGCGATACCCAGCAGGGCCACCGGGATCGACAGTGGCATCCGTGTGTACGCCATGAGCAGAAAGGCGGGGAAGAGCAGCAGCGAGCCCGCGGTCATCAGCAGCGAGCGGCGGCCGACCTTGTCAACGAGAAGGCCGAAGAGCGGTGTGGCAAACATCGCCGTCAGCGGCAGCAGGCCGTTCAGGAACGCCGCCTGCTCCGGCGAGACGCCGTGCGCGTGGACGAAGAAGATGTTCGCAAACCGCCGGAACGGGAACATCGCGGAGTAGAACGTCACGCACAGCCCGACGACGTACCAGTACGAGCGATCGAAGCGGACGAGATCCGCCAGAACGAGCTTGTCTGTCGTCACGCTCGTGTCGCGCGGGAACTCGCGCTCCGCCCGCCGCTCCAGCACCGCGTAGATGATCCCGCCAACCAGGCATGTGGATGCGATGAGACCGGCGAGGACCAGCGGCGGCTGCCACGAGTGGAACAGGCCGCTGGCGAAGTTGGGCGAGTTGTCGGCCGCGACCGACCCGAACCTCGCAATCATGAGGTTCACGCCCATCGCGAACCCCAGTTCTCTGCCCTTGAACCAGCGGCCGAGCACCGTGGTCGCCGCGACGATGAGCGGTTCGGCCCCGATGCCCATGACGAACCGTCCAGCCGCCATCGCGATCGGCGTTGATGCCACGGCGATGACGAACGCACCGAGCATCGTGATCGCGCCGAACGCGATCATCGCGCGCTTGGTGCCGGCGCGGTCGATGATGACGCCCCCAGCGAGCAGCACCAGGAGGGCGGCGATGTTATAGGAGGTGTCGAGCAGCCCGATTTGCGCCTGGGTGAACCCGAGCTGCGACTCGAGCAGCGGCCCGACCGGGTTCAGCGCGTCGAACGCATAGTAGTTGCCGAACATCGCCAGGCTGACGAAGGCCAGCACCAGCCAGCGGTAGGCGCGCGTGGGGCCGGGACGTGTCGACGGGGTGACCATAGCGGCGTTAGTCTAATGCAGTGCAACAACGCGCTGCCATGCGCGCGCGCCTGCGATGGATTGCGGCGTTTGGCGCGTTCGCGATTGCCGCCGCGGGCGCGCCCGTCTTTGCCGCGCAGCTCGGGCCGAAGACCCGCGAGGCCTTCGAGCGGTACGTCCGCCTGTCGGAGGCGCGCATGGACGAGGAGGTGCGGTCCGGCACGGCGTTCTTCTGGACCGACACGCTGCCCCCTGCGCGCCGGAAAGACGCCGAGGCGCGGTTGCGGCGGGGCGAGGTGCTCATGGATCGCCTGGAGATGCCGGGGAAAGACGTGCCGGACGGGATGATCCACCACTGGGTGGGCCTGGTGTTCGTGCCGGGCGCGAGCGCAGCGGAGATCGTCTCGCTGCTCCAGGACTACGATCGCCACGCGGAGATCTTCAAGCCGCACGTCGAGCGATCGCGCACGCTCTGGCGCGACGGCCGGCGGTTCCGCCTGTTCCTGCGGTTCCACATGAAGAAGGTGCTGTCGGTGACGCTGGACACCGAGAGCGAGGCGGAATTCTTCCATCCCGATTCGACCCGGGCCTACAGCCGGATCCGCAGCACCCGCGTCGCGGAAGTTGCCGAAGCGGGCACCGCGCAGGAACACGAGAAGCCGATTGAGAACGACACCGGCTTCATGTGGCGCCTGAACACGTATTGGCGCGTGGGCGAGGGCGACGGCGGCGCCTACGTCCAATGCGAGTCGATCTCGCTCTCGCGCGACATCCCGTTCGGGCTTGGCTGGATCATCGGGCCCTTCGTCACCGGCGTTCCAAGAGAATCGCTGCAGTTCACGCTGGGCCGCGTCCTTTTCACGGCCCGTAAGTCCTTACCGGCGCGGTAAGCCGGCCCGCCTGCCTTCGGGCCTTTTCAGGCCGATTTCCGGGGCATGGTGTTTGCGGGTGCGCGGCGCAAGGAGAAGCACATGCACCGTTTTCGAGTCCTGGCACCCCTCGCGGCCTTGCTGGCCGCCGCCGCCGGGTGCGGCGGCGATTCGCCGACGGCTCCGTCCCCCGGCTCCATCGTGTTCACCGCGCAGCTCAGCGCGCAGAACGAAGTGCCGCCGATCGGCAACGCCGAATCGGGCGCCCTGGGCAGCGTCACGATCATGATGGACGTCCAGCGCGGTGCTTCCGATGCGATCACCAGCGCGACCGCGTCGTTCAGCGCCTCGCTCCTGGGGTTTCCCCCGGGGAGCACGGCGATCCTGGCGCACATCCACGAAGGGGGTTCCGGCGTCGCCGGCGGCGTTCGGGTCAACACGGGGCTGACCCCGGCGACGGGCATCTCGATGCCAAACGGTAGCGGGGTCATCAGTGTGGCGGGCGTCAACGTGCCGGTCAACGTGGCCAATGCGATGGTCGCGAACCCGGCCGGGTTCTATTTCAACGTGCACACGCCGGTGAACCCCGGGGGAGCCGTGCGGGGGCAGCTCGTCCGGCAATAACCGGAATCCGCCGCAGAACGCGCCGAAGCCGCAGCTCGGCATATTCCGCGCGTTCTGCGGTGGACGGCTCACTTTTCCGGCTCAGATTTGCAGAACCGGCCGTTCGTGAGACAATATCCGCAGACAGGAGAGATGAGCGAAGGATCGAGATATCTGCCCAGCCGGCTTTCCGGCCGTTGACTCTCCCTCCAACAACGCCCTTCTTAGATTGAGTTCAGCAGCACCACACAGCAGCAACAACCGCAGGAGACGCCCCGGACGCGGCGGCAGGAACCGCGGCGCGGGCGCGCGTTCGCTGCCGGCGCCCCGCCAGCCCGGCACCTTCGCGCACCCCTTCACGCCGGTCGAGCACGACCCGACGCCGATTGAGTTCGGCGATCTCGACCTGGACCCGACCCTGCTTCAAGGCATCGAAGACAGGGGATTCGTGCGCACGACGCCGGTCCAGAGCGCCGCGATCCCGCTCGTGCTCGCGGGCGAAGACCTGATCGGCTGCGCGCAGACCGGCACCGGCAAGACGGCGGCGTTCCTCGTGCCGATCATCGAGGGGCTGCTCGGGTCGCGCGACGGTGCCGGCCGCGACGTGCCGGAGGCCGCCGCCGGGGCGGAGGCGGACCGGCCGAGCACGCGCGTGCTCGTCCTCGCGCCCACACGCGAGCTGGCCGTGCAGATCGAAGAAGACTTCCAGGGGCTTGCCTACCACACCGGTCTGTCCGCGGTCGCCGTCTACGGCGGCGTGGAGGCGGGAGGCCAGGAGCGCGCGTTGCGCGCCGGCGTGGACGTCGTCGTCGCGACCCCCGGGCGCCTGCTCGATCACATGAGCACCTTCAGCCATCGCTTCGACCGGCTCGAAGTGCTCGTGCTGGACGAGGCGGATCGCATGCTCGACATGGGCTTCTGGCCGAGCGTGCGGCGCATCGTGTCCACGCTCCCCGCGAAGCGGCAGACCTTGTTCTTCTCGGCGACGATGTCCGACGACGTGTTCCGGTCGGCCGTCGAGATCATGCCGGACGCGAAGATGATCCAGGTGGGGATCACCGGCGGAGCGGCGGTCACCGTCACGCACCGCGCGCACCACGTGGCCTCCGGCGAGAAGGTGGAGTGGCTCTCGCGCTTCCTGAAGCGCGAAAAGGAACCCACGCTCATTTTCACCCGCACGAAGCGCGGCGCCGACCGCGTGGCGCGGCGGCTCGCGGCGTCCGGCATCCGGTGCGCGGCGCTCCACGCCGACCGCACGCAGGAGCAGCGCACGGCCGCCGTCGAGGGATTCCGCGCCGGACGGTTCACGGCGCTTGTGGCGACCGACATCGCGGCCCGCGGCCTCGACATCGAGGGCATCGGGCACGTCATCAACTTCGAGGTGCCGGACTCGCCCGACGCCTACGTCCACCGTGTGGGGCGGACCGGGCGCGCGGAAGCGTCCGGCGTGGCCCTCACCCTCGTCGCGCCGGAGGAAGTCGGCGCGTTCCGCGCGCTCGAACGGGCGCTCAATCTGGCCGTCGGCGAACCGAACGCCGGAAACTAACCAGGCAGAGAAAGAAAGAGAGAGAGAGCATGGGCCGCAAGCTTTACGTCGGGAACCTGCCCTTCGAGACGACCGAAGGGGACCTGCAGACGCTGTTCGAACAGGCGGGCGCGGTTGACTCCGTGCGCGTCATGCGCGACATGGCGACCGGACGGGCGCGCGGGTTCGCGTTCGTCGAGATGGTCTCGGATGGGGATGCGCAGAAGGCGATCGAACAGCTGAACGACGCGCAGTTTGGCGGGCGCACGCTCACCGTGAACGAGGCCCGGCCCAAGCCCGACTCGGGCGGCTTTGGCGGCGGCGGCGGCCAGGGGCGCGGCGGACGCGGCGGACGCGGCGGCGGCGGTGGCCGTGGCGGCTTCGGCGGCGGCGGTGGCCGGCGGTCCGAGCCGCGCTGGTAATGTTTGGTGGTCAGTGGCCAGTGGTTGGCGGCCAGTGAGCAATGAGCAATGAGCAATGAGCAATGAGCGGTGAGCGCCGCCCGGTGACCACCGACCACCGACCACTGCTTTCAGGAGACCTCGATGGCAGGCAAGTCCCGACCGACGCAACTCAAGCGCCAGCGCGAGCGCGCGCTGGCCGAGAAACGCAACCAGAAGGCTGCGCGCCGGCAGGAAGCCAAGGAGCGCCGGGCGAACACGCCGCGGCGCGAAGGCGATGAGGATCCCGACATCGCCGGCATCCGCCCGGGCCCGCAGCCGCCGCCGTACGACCTGGAAGACCTGGAAGGGGAATGAGGAGCACCAACATGGTCTTCGCGAAAGGCGCTCGCGTCCATCAGCCGGATTACGGCCCGGGCACGATCGTCGAAACGAACGAGCACCACACGCTGATCGCCTTCGATCACGGTGGCGTGCGCAAATTCGTCACCTCGATGGTGTCGCTCACGCGCAGCGACGCGCCGGCCCCGGCCGCTGCGCCGAAACGCGGACGACGAAGCGGCAACTCCACATAATCGGCAATTGGCAATCGGGGGAATCGGATAATCGCACGATGGCAATGGGGTTATCGATCCCCCGACAGACTCCCAGCCCCCTTACACCCCGGCTTCCTCTTCCGAATCGGCGAACGACCAGGTGCGCGCGGGCTCGTCGGCCCGCGCGGCCCCGGGCAGCGTCACGACGAACGTCGTGCCGCGGCCGTGCCCCTCGCTGAAGACGGCAATCGTGCCGTCGTGCGCTTCGACGAGCTGCTTGGCAATCGACAGCCCCAGCCCGACGCCGTCGTGCGTGCGCGAGGTGCTCGGCTCCGCCTGGCGGAAGCGCTCGAACACGTGCGGGAGGAACTCCGGCTCGATGCCGACGCCCGTGTCGCTGACGCGGATCTCGACCTGCGATCCGGCCACCGCCACCGAGAGCTGCACGACGCCGCCAGACGGCGTGAACTTCAGCGCGTTGCTCAGGAGGTTGAGAAAGATCTGCTCCAGCCTGCGCAGATCTCCCATGACGGTCGCCTCCGGCACATCCGAGTACTGCAAGTCGATACCCTGCGCCGCCGCCACCGGCAGCACCGTCTCGCAGACGCCGCGCAGGACGTCGCGGATGCTCACGTGCTGCCGGTCGAGCATCAGCCGTCCCGCGACGATGCGCGAGAAGTCGAGCAGGTCTTCGACGAGTTTCGCCTGGCGCGTCGCGTTGTCGCGGATCGACTGCACCGCGCGGCTCGCGACCGCCGGTTCCACCGACGGCCGCTGCAGGATCGTCGCCCAGCCCAGGATCGAGCTGAGCGGCGTGCGCAGCTCGTGCGACACGATCGACAGGAAGTCGTCCTTCAGGCGGTTGGCGACCTCCGCCTCCGCGCGCGCCCGCTGGGCCGACTCGTACAGCCGCGCCCGATCGATCGCCTGCGCGCAGTGCTGCGCGACCGAGATCAACAGCGCCTTGTAGTCGTCATCAAAACTGACCGGCACGGTGAAGTGGAAGGAGAGCACGCCGATCACGGTTCCCTCCACGATGAGCGGCAGCGCGGCTGACGATGTGTAGCCGCCGTCGGCCGCGGCGGCGGCCGACAGCCAGCACCGCTCCTGCATTTCCTCGAAGGTGCGGATGAAGACGGGCGCGCGCGTCGTGAGCGCATCGGTGGCGCACAGGCCGCGCTCGGCCCGAACGCGCGTGCCGATCCCCTCTGCGGGATCCGCATACAACCGCTCGAAGGTCCCTCCGTCGTCCACGAGCAGGAGCACGTCGGCGGCGGTCGCGCCCACCACGATGCGGCCGCGCTGGACCACCGCGCGGGCCACCGCCTCCACCGCAACCGCTTCGGAGAGCGCGGCGGTGAGCGCGTGCAGGCGGCTCGTGCGCGCGGCCAGCGATCGGTACCGCACCTCGCTCGAGCGCAGCGCCTGCTCGATCTTCAGCCGCTCGGCGAGTTCGAGGTCCGCGCGCTGCCGCAGCAGTTCCGCCTCGGCCCGCGCGCGCTGCGCCGACTCGTGCTGGCGCGTCCGATCGAGCGCCTGGGCCGCGCGGGGCGCGAGCTGCGCGAGCAGGTCGCGGTCCTCGGCGTCGAAGGCGCGCGCCCCGTGGAAGTCGAGCCGCAGGACCGCCCCTACGCCGGCGCTCGTGATGAGCGGTACGGCGATGGTGGCCTGATGCTCGCGTGGGTACAGAGAAGGGGCCGCGCCGCCGTACTCGCGCAGGTATTCGTCGGGTGAGTCGAGGAAGACCGGCGCGCGCCGGCCGACCGCGTCACCCATCGGGCCCGCCTGTTCGATCGGCACGTGCGCCAGCATCGCCCTGAGAGGCTCCGGATATCCGATCGCCCGGGCGAGTTCCAGGGCGGACCCGTCGTCGGTGACGAGCAGCACCGCCCCGGCATTCGCCTGGAGCCAGTGAGCGGCCTCCTGCACGCACGCCTCGATGGCGTCGGCCGGCTGCACCGCCTTGGCGAGCGCGGCGGTCATCTGCTCGAGTCGATCGGCGCGCGCGGCCGCCCGCTCGGCGACGATGCGCTGCCGATCCTTCTCGCGCCAGTGGCGGTTCAGGCGTCCCGCCAGCAGGGTCATGGGGAGCCAGGCGGCGATGAAACCCGAGAGCGCGATGGCCTCCGCGGGGCCGTCGACGTGGAACAGGTCGCCGGCGCTGAGCAGGTAGAAATCGCTCGCGAGCGCGGAGAGCAGCAGCGCCAACATCCCGGGCCCAAACCCGCCGACGAGCGCGACCAGACCGACCGCGGGCGAGAAGGCGAAGAAGAGGAAGCGCGTGGCGGAGGCGCTCGCCAGCCGCAACTCGAGCCACAGCGCTACGCCAACAAGCGCGGGTGCCAGTGCGAACGCAAGTGCCTGCCGCCGATGCACAGAGAGATTGAAACGCATGGCCTCGCCGACAAAAGCAGAGGTTGCCCAGGGGAGCAGGCGAGGCAATCTCCAGGGATCGTCTGCCGATTATAACGTCGCGCGCTACAATGCAACGCGATGAAGCACATCTGTTTCGCGTTGGTGGTCGCGATTCTGCTCTCCAGCTCGAGCACGGCGCAGCGCCCGGCACGCGCCACCGCCAGGACCGGAACCGCGCCGTTCTCCGTTGCCGAACGATCGATCGCCGAGATGCGTGCGGCGATGGAGCGGGGGCGGGTGACGTCGCGCGAGCTCGTGCAGCAGTACCTGGTCCGCATTGCGCTGTACGAAGACAAGCTGAACGGCGTCATGGCCGTGAATCCCGGCGCGCTGAAGGAGGCCGACGAGCGCGACCGCGAGCGCGCCGCGGGACGGACGCGCGGGCCGCTGCACGGGATCCCCATCGCGCTCAAGGACAACATCCACACGACGAATATGCCCACGACCGGCGGGGCGCTGGCCTTCGACGGTTTCACCCCGCCGTACGAGGCGACCGTGACGCGGAACCTGCGCGAGGCGGGCGCCATCATCATCGCGAAGACGGTGCTCACCGAGCTGGCGAACTGGGTGGCGAGCGGGATGCCGGCCAACTACAACGCGCTCAGCGGATACGGCATGAACCCGTACGATCCGCGGCGCGATCCGCGCGAGGCGACCTTTGACGGCCGCCCGGCAATGGGTACGGGCGGGTCGAGTTCCGGCATCGGAACCGCGGCAAATTTCTGGGCCGCCAACATCGGCACCGAAACCTCGGGATCGATTCTCAGCCCCGCGAACCAGAACATGCTTGCGGCGATCAAGCCGACGGTGGGGCGCGTGAGCCGCTACGGAATCATCCCGATCACCGCCGACCAGGACACCGCCGGCCCGATGGCGAAGAGCGTCGCCGACGCGGCGATCCTGCTCGGCGTGCTCGAGCGCGGCAATCCGGACCCGCACGATGCGGCGACGAGCGCGTGCGCGCCGCCGCCGGGAAATGATTACACCGCCTCTTTGCGGGATGACGCCCTGAAGGGGGCGCGCATCGGCATCCCGCGCGCCTTCTTCTACGAGCGCGTTCCGGTGCCCGGCAGCGATCGCCAGCGCGGCGGCCTGAATGCCGAGCAGGCACGCGTGATGGCGGAGGCCATCGAGACGCTGAAGGCGCAGGGGGCGGAGATCGTCGACCCGGCGGACATTCCCAGCATCACCGACCCGGACGCGGCGAAGAACTTCCTGAACTGGGGCATCTGCTCGGGAGCGGACAACGCGAAGGGGAAAGATGAGAATTGCTCCGTCGCGCTGAAGTACGGCATGAAGCGCGACTTCAACGCGTGGCTGGGCACGCTCGGGCCGGCGGCACCCGTGAAGACGCTGACCGGCCTTCGCCAGTGGAACGAGGAGCATCGCAAGGCGGGCGCGATCAAATACGAGCAGGCGAACCTGGACATCTCGGACGAGATGGACGTGGAAAGGGACCGCGCGCGGTGGGAGGCGGACCGGGCGAAAGACAGGCTGCTGGCCGCGACCAACGGCATCGACGCGGCGATCGAGCAGCACAAGCTCGACGCGCTGCTGTTTCCCGGCTCCAGCGGGTCGGCTCTGGCTGCGCGGCCGGGTTATCCGACGGTGATGGTGCCCTTCGGGCTCGTGCCGAACGTGCCGCCCGGACAGGCCGCGCCGTTTCCCGCGGGGTTCGACGCGAAGCCGCAGCCGTACGGCGTCAGCTTCACCGGTACCGCCTGCAGCGAGCCGCGACTGATTGGGCTTGCGTATGCCTTCGAGCAGGCGACGAAGAAGCGCGTGCCGCCCGCCTCAGCGCCCTGACAGGGCTGCCGCAGCAGGCGCAGAACGCGCGGAACTCGATTTGTAACCCCGCGCCAGGAACGTAATTCGGGACCGCCGCCGTACGCGGTTGTTTGCCGGAATCTTCGCACTTCGGCGCCGGGTATGGCGTTTGCGGCGCTTGCCGGGCGGCGCTCCGCCGAAGCGCCGACAATTTATGCAGAGTGCCGACGAAAACGGGACTGCGCCGCAGCAGCGCAGTCAGCCGACTGCCGCCGGGCCGGCCGCAAGCACGCCGAGTCCTTCCACCGCCGGCTGGCCTGTCGCGGCGATAGCCGGCGTGGGCGTGCTGGCCGGCGCCGGCATCGTGGTGTTCCTGATGGCGCGCGCGCCGGAAGCCGCGATGGGACGCACCGATGCGAGCGCTGCGCCGCCAGCGCCGTCAACCGCACCATCGACATCCCCCGCACCGGTCGAGGCCGCGTCCACGCCCAAGTGGGTCGGCGGCGTCGTCAATGCGGGAACCCGGTACCGCGAAGTGGTGTACGAGCTTCCGGCGGAAAACGACATCTCCACCTGGGCGCGACGCGTGCGGCCCGTTCTGACCGTTCGCTGCGCCAACGGCGCGGGGGAAGTGTTCGTGCTGACCGAATCGGCCGCGGCGATGGAAGGGGACGACGGCCGGCATACCGTGCAGGTGGCGTACGACGGGGCCGCCGGACATGCCGAGCACTGGGTTGCGTCGGATGACTACGCGGGACTGTTCGCGCCCGATGCCGTTGCCACGGCGCGCCGGATCGCGCAGGCGCGCACCCTCCGCTTCGGGTTCACACCGTACAATGGCTCGCCGGTCGTCGCTGATTTCGACGTCCGCGGTTTCGATCGGGTGCTCGACGGACTCGCGCGAAGCTGCCGGTGGAAGCCGTAGCGTCGCAGTTGCCCGCTACGCCCGCTTGGACGCGGCCATCTCCTTGCCGGTGACCGCTTCGAGCGCGTCGATGGCGGCGCGGTGCCCCGCGAGCACGTCGCGCTCCTCGCCTCCCAGATAGATTCGGCCGAACGAGCCGAACGCGCGGACCTCCAGGATGTTGATGCGCGCGTGCTTCTCGGCCTCGTTCGCGGCGAGCACGGCGTAGGCGGCCGGCCCCACTTCCAGCACGAACAGGCTCTGGCGCGCGACGAGCAGGTGCCCGTGCCGCATGCGGTTGATCAGCTGCGCGTGGTGCGGGTCGATGTTGTGAATCACCTGGCTCGAGAGGATGCGGGGCTTCCAGCGATCCTCTTTCTTCAGCCCGAGCGACTCGAGGATCGCGGCGCCGGCGGCGAGGACTTCCGCCTGCGAGGGGGAATGGACTTCGAGCAGGCCGAACAACCGCTCGACGATCTGCATCCCCGGGCGCACGGCGGTCGCTTTGACCGCGATGTCGGTGATTCGGTTGATCTCGATGCCCGGCGCGATCTCCACCCACAGCGATGCGTCGCCCGGCAGCGGCAGAAAGCCCTGCGCCACGGTGCCGAGAAACGCCGCGTGCTGGTCCTGCAGGGAATCGAGGAAGACGTAGGAGCGAAGGTCGGCCACGGAGCGACTCCAGTATAATCCAGCGGCGAATTGCGGATACAGTCCTGGGTCGCGCTTCTCGTTTTTGCCGGCACGCTGACGACGCGCGTGTGGGGCGTCGCATCGGACTTTCCGTTGCAGCGCGACCAGGTGCGTGACTGGGGGATCGCGCTCGGTCCATTCACGAGCCTGCCGCTCGTCGGGCCAGCCACGCACGTCGGGGGCTACACGATCGGGCCCGCCTTCTACTGGATTCTGTGGTTCGTTCGCGTGACGGTGGGGCCATGGGCTGACAACCTGCCGCATGCGGGCGGCATCGGCCAGGCGATCCTGGGAACGGCCGCCGACACGTTGCTCCTGGTCGCCATCTGGCGACGCTTCCGATCGCCATGGACGGCCCTGGCGACCATCGTGCTGATCGTCACTTCACCGTTCGACCTCAGCTTCGCAGCCGTCATCTGGAATCCCGTGATCGGCGCGACCCTCGCGAAGGTCGCGATGGCACTCGTGCTGCTCGACGTGCCTCGCCGCTCGCCGGCGGCTGCCGGCCTGACGGCGGCCGTGGCGTGGAGCGCGATCCACGCCTACACCGGTGCGGTTTTCGTGACGGCCGGTGTCTTTGCCGCGATCCTGTTCGACGCGCGTGCCCGTGGAGACCGCCGCGCCGTTGGCCGCAACGCGCTGGCGATTGTCGCGGCCGTTGCGCTCCTGCAACTGCCGTACGTGATCCACCAGGCTTCCCGGGGGTTCCGCGACAGCGCGATGGGCGCCGTGTCGGGAAGCGTGGGGCAGATCCTTTCCGGACGCGAAGGCCCGCGGGTGATGGCGAGTGTCGACGGGTATCTGGCCGCGGTGCAATACCTGCAGGCCTCTCCGTGGAGTCCCTCGCTCGAGGCCGTTGGATGGACGCTGCTGGCGTGCGGGATCGGCGTCGCGATTCGCTACCGCCGCGACTGGACGGTGCTGGCGATCACGCTCGTGCCACAGCTGGCGGCAATCGCCGGCTATGCGTTCTTTCTTGCGGAGCTCGATGCGTACTATTACCTCCCGTTGATGCCCGCCGCCGGGCTGACCGCCGTGCTGGGCGTCACGACGCTGGCGCGCTCGCGGCGGGGCGCGGCGCTGCTGGGCGCTGCCGCGCTCGCGGCTGCGCTCTGGGCCACGCCCGCCCGGGTCGCGGCGCGATCCTCGAGGATGCCGGAGTACGAAGTGATTGTCGGCGCCTCGCGCAGGATTGCGGCCTCGCGCCAGCCCCTGCGCCAGGTCCGCACGGCTTTCGCGCTCCCGCCTACGGGCGATGCGGAGTTCGTGTTCAAGATCCTCGGCGGCCGCATCGAGCGCACGTCTTCCTGGTACGCCATCATCACGGCAGATGGCGGCGTCGTCTACCGCAGGGTGGCGGACCGCTGATGCGCGAAGGCCGGCGGCTGGCGCTCGTCGTCCTCGCGGCTGCCGCGGTGCGGATCTGGGGCATCGGGTTCGGCCTCCCGCACGTGGGCGCTCGCCCGGACGAACCCCAGATTGCGGGTCCCGCGGTGGGCTTCCTGTCGGGCAACCTTCGCCCTCCGTATCTCGAGTGGCCGACGCTATTCGCGTACACGGTGGCCCTGATGTACGCGTTGTACTTTCTGGCGACCCGTCCGTTCGGCGGGTACCCGACGCTCGCGGCGTTCGCCGAAAGCCGGCGGATCGACATTTCACCCTTCCTGTGCATTTCCCGCGGCCTGTCGGCCCTGATGGGCGTGCTGGCGGTGTGGTGGACGTATGGGATCGGCCGCCGTGCTTTCGACAGCACGGTTGGCCTCGTGGCGGCCTCCTTCCTGGCGGTGGCCTTCCTCCACGTGAGGGACTCGCACTTCGGCGTGACCGATGTGACCATGACCGCGCTGGTGATGCTTGCAGTCCTCGCGATCCTGAACTGGCGCCAGTCAGGGGGCGCGCGGCGCGCGGTGCTTGCGGGCCTCGCGGCCGGCCTCGCGACCTCGGCGAAGTACAACGCGGTGCTCGTGTGCGTTACGTTTGCCGTCGCGGCCGCCCAGCGGCTGCACGAAGAGCGGGCCGACGGCACGCGAGCGATCGGAAGGAACGTGCTGGCGCTCGTCCTGTTCGCGTGCGCCTTTCCGCTCGCGCTGTTCGCCACGTCTCCGTACGTCCTGATCGACTGGCCGCGCGTGGTCCGCGCGTTGACCGCCACACAGTCGATGTTCCTGTCCGGGCATTCGATTGTGCTGGGCCGTGGATGGTGGTACTACGCCAGTGTGGTCTTGCCGGCGGCCGTGGGCTGGCCGATGTTCCTCGCGGGCGTCGCCGGGACGTTCCTGTTGCTGGTCACCCGCTTTCGGCAAGCGGCCGTCGTCGTGGCGTTTCCGATCACGTATTACATCGTTGCCGGCCGTGGGCTCGGTGTGTTCGCCCGGTACATCCTGCCGGTCGTGCCGTTCCTGTGCCTCGCCGCGGCCTGGCTGACCGTGCAGGGCGTACGCTGGGCCACGCGAAACGTGTCGCCCGCGCGGCGCCGTGGCGCAATGGTGACTGCGACCCTGCTGATGCTCGCGCCGACGGCGTACAAGAGCGTTCTGCTCGATCGGCTGCTCGCCAGGCCTGACAACCGCGAGATAACCGGCCGGGCGCTGAACGAGATTCTTCCGCCCGGCAGCCTCATCTATCAGACGGGCGAGAGTTACGGACACGTGCCGCTCGATATCGGGCGACGCCGGACCGATCTCCGCTCCGTGCGGTTCGACTCGATAAGCGGACGCTTCCGACCAGACGAGCCGGACTGGATTCTGGTCCAGCGCTCGCCGCTGGTCGTCTACAGCGGGGTTCATCCGTCGGTCGAGCGCCTGCTCCACGAACGCTACGTGCTCGCGCGGAGGTTCCCGACCGTATCGGATCCGACGGTGAAGCGCATCTACGATCAGCAGGACGCGTTCTACGTTCCGCTTTCAGGGCTGGAAGGAATCAGACGCGCCGGGCCGGAGTTCGAGCTCTACGTCCGGCGCCGGCCGTAGAATGGGCGCATGCCGACGCCAAGTGCGCTACGTGCCCTGGCAGGCGCCATCGTCCTGCTGTGCGTCCCCCCAGTTGCGCTGGCCGACCAGACCGATCCGGTTGCGGATCCGAAGGCTATTGTCGTCGTGGGGAACGCGCGCTTCACCGTGCTCACGCCGCAACTCGTGCGGATGGAATGGTCAGCCAGCCGTACGTTCGAGGATCGCCCGTCTCTTGTCTTCCTGAACCGTCGCCTTCCACCGCCTCCATTCACGGTCGCGAAGGTGCAAGGCTGGACGACCGTCGACACGGGACGTCTCACGCTGCGCTACCGGTCCGGCGGCGCGGGACGATTCACCGCGGAGAATCTCGGCGTCGAGCTGGACGTCGCAGGCAAGCGCGTCGCGTGGAAGCCTGGGATGGCGGACACGGGCAACCTGCGCGGAACCACCCGCACGTTGGACGGAGTGAAAGGCGCGACGAGCCTCGAGCCCGGACTGATTTCTCGAGACGGCTGGACCCTGGTTGACGATTCCACGCGGCCGCTCTTCGACGATTCAGACTGGCCGTGGGTGATCCAGCGACCGCCCGGCGCTCGCCAGGACTGGTATTTCTTTGGGCACGGCCACGAGTACCGCCGGGCGCTCCAGGATTTCACGCGCGTCGCCGGCCGCATCCCGATGCCGCCGCGCTTCGCGTTCGGCACGTGGTGGTCGCGATACTGGAGCTACACCGATCGCGAGCTCAAGGCCCTGGTCGAGGAGTTCGAGGCGCACGACGTCCCGCTGGACGTCCTCGTCATCGACATGGACTGGCACCTGACGTTTGGAACGAAGTGGTGGGAGAACAGGAAAGATCAGTCCGGGCACACCCTCGGATGGACCGGCTACACGTGGAACCGCACGCTCTTCCCGGACCCGCCGGGATTTCTCGCCTGGTGCGGCGAGCGAGGGCTGAAGACGCCGCTCAACCTCCACCCCGCTTCAGGCGTGCAGCCGCACGAAGAGCAATATCCCGCGATGGCGCGCGCGATGGGTATCGATCCGGCCACGCGGCAATACGTTCGGTTCGACATCACGAACAAGAAATTCGCCGAGAACTATTTCAAGATTCTCCACCACCCGTACGAGCAGCAGGGCGTGGATTTCTGGTGGCTCGACTGGCAGCAGGAACACCAGACCAGGACGGAAGGGGTCAACCCTACGTGGTGGTTGAATTACGTCCACACGTCCGACCTGGAGCGCCGCGGCAGGCGTCCCATCATCTATCACCGGTGGGGCGGGCTGGGAAATCACCGCTACCAGATCGGCTTCTCGGGGGACACGGTGTCCGTGTGGGACTCGCTGGCGTTCCAGCCGTTCTTCACCGCCACGGCGGCGAATGTGGGCTACGGCTACTGGAGCCACGACATCGGCGGGCACATGCCGGGACCGGTGGACGCCGAGCTGTACACGCGCTGGGTGCAGTTCGGGCTGTTCAGCCCGATCCTTCGCACGCACACGACCAAGAACCCGCAGGCGGAACGCCGCATCTGGGCGTACCCGGCCGACAACGCGAAGGTGATGCGCGACGCGTTCGTGCTGCGCTACGCGCTGATTCCATACCTCTATTCCGCGTCACGGCAGGCGTACGACACCGGGTTGTCGCCGCTCCGCCCCTTGTACTACGACTATCCGGAGGCGCCGGAAGCCTACGAGTTCACGGGCGAGTACCTGTTCGGCGAGAGCATGATCGTCGCGCCCATCGCGGCGCCGGTTGATCCAGAGAGCGGGCTCGCGAAGAAGGATGTCTGGCTTCCTCCCGGCGAGTGGGTCGAATGGTACACGGGAGCGCAGCTTCAAGGGCCCGCGCGTCTCGAGCGCCGCTTCACGCTCGAAGAAGTGCCCGTCTACGTCAAGGCTGGCGCCATCGTGCCCATGCAGCCGCAGATGCAGCACACCGGCGAGAAACCGGTCGACCCGCTCATCCTGACGATCTTCCCGGGCGCCGGCGGCTCCACCCGGGTTTACGACGATGAAGGGGATGGGCTGGGATACCAGGAGGACGAGTTCTCGTGGACGACCGTCCGGCACGCGGCCGACACGAGTGGCGCACGCCGGATCGAGATCCTTCCTGCGCAAGGCCGTTATCCGGGAATGCCGGACTCGCGCGGGTACGAGGTCCGTCTGTTTGGCGCGCCGCCGCCCGCCTCGGTCGTCGTCGGCGACCGTGTTGTGCCGTTCGGCGCCCGAGGGGAGCGCGTCGGCTCGTGGCGCTACGACGGCGAGACGCTGACGACCATCATCTCCGTGCCTCGTGCGCCGATCGCCGAGCCGGTGACGCTGGTCGTGAAACCGGCTGCGGAGGCCGCCGACCGCGCCCTCGTCAGCGGCTACATCGGCACGATCCGTCGTCTGCGCGGCGCCATGCGGGAGTTGAATAACACCTGGCCCAAAGGCTGGGCGCCGGACGTCCTTGTCGAAGCGGTTCAAACCCCGTCGCGGATTGAGATCAACCCGGGAAGCACCGCGGAGGAGTTGAAGAGCCTGGCGGCGCGCGTCCCACGGATGCGCGAGGAGATTCGCGCGATGGATGTCGATCAGAAGGCAACCGCGCGCGCGCTGGCGCGCCTCAAGTAGACGCGTCGAGAAAGTCCAGGATGGCGCGAATCATCCGCTGTCCTGCGACCAGCTCGTCATCGTTGTGATCCGTGCCCGGCACGACGAGCAGCCGCTTCGGGTCCTGGGCCGCCTCGTACAGCCGCCGGCTCTGCTTGGCCGGCACGATGCTGTCACGTTCGGCGGTGATCACAAGCACGGGACAGCGCACCTGCGAGATGCGGTCGAGAGACGGGAAGCGATCGCGAAGCAGCCACCGCACGGGAAGGAACGGATAGTGGTGCGCCGCGACGTCTGCCAGCGACGTGAAGGGAGAACGCAGGATCAGCGCCCGGGGCGCGTGCTCGAGCGCGAGATTCACCGCCACCGCGGCGCCGAGCGACTCGCCAAAGTACACGATCCCATCCTGATTCACGTCAGCGCGGGATGCGAGATACGCGCGCGCCGCTCGCCCGTCGCGCACCAGTCCTGCCTCGGTCGGCAGCCCGGCATTTCCTCCATAGCCGCGATAGTCGAACAGGAGCGTGGCGATGCCGTGCCGGGTAAGCCGGAGTGCCAGCTCGGCCCGATAGGCGCGATTGCCCGCGTTGCCGTTGAAGACGATGACCGCCAGGTCGTTGCCCTCCGTCGCCGGAGGCACGAACCAGGCGTTCAGCCTGACGCCGTCGTCGGTCTCGAACGTCACCTCCTCGACGTTGCGGAGCCCCGTCCGGCCGGGAGGTGGCACGTCGCCGAGGGGGAAGTAGATCATTCGCCGCTGGAATACCCACGCCAGCGCGAGGAGCAGGAGCACGAGACCGGCAAACAGCGCCGCGTGCCTCACCATGGAGTGTCCGCCCCGCTCATGGCAGCTCGACGGCCCTCGGCAGCCCCGCTACCGCCTGTGCCGGTGGCCCCGCTTCCGGGTATGATCCATGCTCTGTGCGGAAAAAGATCTGCGACACCATCCTCGACGCCATCGGGGACACCCCGATGGTGCGCATCAACCGGCTGACGCGCGGCCTGATTGACGCCGAGGTGCTCGTCAAGCTCGAGACGTTCAACCCGGGCAACTCGATCAAGGACCGGATGGCGGTCAAGATGATCGAGGACGCCGAGCGTGCCGGTCTGCTCAAGAAGGGCGGCACCATCATCGAGGGGACGTCCGGCAACACGGGTATGGGGCTCGCCATCGTCGCGGTGGTCAAGGGCTACAAGTGCATCTTTACCACGACCGACAAGCAGTCGAAGGAGAAGATCGATGCGCTGAAGGCATTCGGCGCCGAGGTCATCGTGTGCCCGACCAACGTCGATCCGGAAGACCCGCGGTCGTATTATTCCGTGTCGTCGCGCCTCGCGCAGGAAGTGCCCGGCGCGTGGAAGGCGAACCAGTACGACAACCTGTCGAACCAGCAGGCGCACTACGAGCAGACCGGACCCGAGATCTGGGACCAGACCGACGGCCGCATCACGCACCTGGTGGTGGGGGTCGGCACGGGCGGCACGGTGACCGGCGTTGCGCGCTACCTCAAGGAGCGCAACGCGGCCGTCAAGGTGTGGGGGATTGACACGTACGGATCGGTCTTCAAGAAGTACAAGGAGACCGGCGTCTTCGACAAGCACGAGATCTACCCCTACATCACCGAAGGGATCGGGGAGGACTTCCTGCCGCAGAACGTGGACTTCAGCGTCATCGACCGCTTCGAGAAGGTGACGGACAAGGATGCGGCGGTGATGACGCGCCGAATCGCGCGCGAGGAAGGCATCTTCGCGGGCAATTCGGCGGGTGCCGCGATGGCCGGCCTGCTCCAGTTGAAAGACGGCCTCACGAAAGGCGATGTCGTCGTGGTCATCTTCCATGACCATGGGTCGCGCTACCTGGGGAAGATGTTCAACGACGACTGGATGCGCCAGAAGGGCTTCATCGAAAAGACCGGCCTCACGGCGCGCGAGCTGGTGGCCTGCGGCGTGTCCGGCGAGCTGTTCTCGGTGGAGTCGCGCGAGCCGGTGTCGAACGCGGTGCGCATGATGAGCGAGCACGACTTCTCGCAGATCTCGATCACGCGTGACGACCGGCTGGCCGGCTCGCTCGATGAAGCGCACCTCTTCGCCGAGATCACGCGGAACCCGGCGGTCCGAAGCGAGCCCGTCGAGTCGATCATGCAGCCCGCGTTTCCGTTCGTCGATATCTCGACGCCGGTGGAAGTGCTCGCCACCATGGTGACACCCGAGAGCCCGGCCGTCCTGGTGCGGGACTTCAAGACCGACAAGACCTATATCATCACGCGCTCGGACATCATCCGGGCGCTCGCGTGAGCTAGACCTTCATCCCGAGCAGGTGCCTGCCTGCCGCCACCGCGGCGCCAAACTTGCCGAAGCGCTCGATGAAGATGGCCGTGTAAAGCGCCGGCGTATCCGCGGGCGGCGTGCGGTTGCCCGGCCTGCGGACCAGGGTCATGGCGCCGGAGGGGCAGGTGGTGACGCACAGCCCGCATCCGATGCAGCGCGCTTCCAGCACCGCGGCGGCGCCGGTCTCGAAGCTGACCGCGTCCATCTGGCACCGCCCCTGGCACGTGCCGCACGCCTCGCAGATATCGGGGTTCACGTCGGCCAGGTGATTCGTGCTGAAATGCCGCGCGGGCTCGGGCAGCTGCCGCGCCGACTTCAGCACGCCGCAGCAGCACCCGCAGCAGCAGCAGATAAACAACGGGGATTGCGTGTTCTGCGGCTGCAGCACGAGACCTTCGCGGTCCGCCTCGTCCAGCACGCTCAGCACGCCCTCGCGATCGATGTAATGTGCCGCCCCCTCGCGGACCATCGCGCGCGCCGCCGGGCCGAACGTCAGGCAGGTCTGCCGCGCCGTCGTCTGGCGGCAGGGCTCGTTCAACAGGTCATGGCCATTCCGGCAGATGCAGTCCATGACCGCGAACGGACCGTCGAAGGCGGCGACGAAGGACCGGATGTCGTCGTACGTTCCGACACTGAGAGGCGGAGCGATCGCCTGGTTGACCGGAACCGTGCGAAGCTGCGGGATCCCGCCTCCATGGAACGCGCGGCCGAACGCCTCGGCCATGTAGTCGTCCAGATCGCGCTGCAGCTCCGGCGTCAACCGCGTCAGCTGCCGTTCGTACATCCCCACGGCCAGCAGCGACTTGCCGTACTTCGGGGCGCGCTTGCCGCCGACGCGCTCGATCAGCCCGCGTTCGGCCATGCGATCGAGCGCTCGCGCGAGCGCCTCACGCGGCATGGCGCGGCGCAGGCGCCTGTGAATCACGGGGACCGGCTCGGGAACCGCGCTCAACTCCAGCGCGATCCCGGCCTCCTCCACGGTGAAGAGCCGCTGCAGGATTCTGATTTCGACGCCGGACTTCGTCGCCGGAAAACCGACCGGCATGCGGTCGAGATGCTGCTGGAGACGACGGAAGACATCTTCGGGTGCCATGACGGCCTCGGGATGCGCTCATCCTATCGCCTTCCCGGCCGGCCGGCTACTCGGCTAGAGTAGTCCGCATGAGACTGTTTCTCGCGATCGCCGCCCTGTTGTCTGCTGTCACTCCGTCAGTCGCGCAACCGGCGATGGCGGCCTCGCCGCTCGCCGCCGAGATCGACCGGCGCGCCGCCGCCATCGAGCAGGACCTGCTCGCCTGGCGACGGCACCTGCACCAGCATCCCGAGCTGTCGAACCGAGAAGGCGAGACGGCGAAGTTCGTGGCGGACACACTCCGCAGCTTCGGCCTCGAGCCAAAGACCGGCGTCGCGCGCCACGGCGTCGTCGCGGTGCTGCAGGGGGTGAGGCCCGGGCCGGCGGTCGCGCTTCGATCGGACATGGACGGCCTGCCGGTCGTGGAGGAGGTGGACGTCCCGTTTGCCAGCCGCGCGAAGAGTGAATACGAAGGCAAGGCGGTCGGCGTGATGCACGCGTGCGGTCACGACGCGCACATGGCCATCTTGCTGGCGACGGCGAAAGTGCTGACCGACATGAAGCCGCAGCTCCCGGGCACCGTCACCTTCGTGTTCCAGCCCGCCGAGGAAGGGGCGCCGCGCGACGAGGAGCCGGCCGGGGCCGAGCTGATGGTCAAGGAGGGGGTGCTGAAGCAGCCCGCCGTGGACGCGATCTTCGGCCTGCACGTCTTCGCGAACGTCCCGGCCGGCACGATCGGGTGGCGCAGCGGGCCGATGCTCGCGGCGGTCGATTCGTTCGAAGTCGTCGTGCGCGGCCGGCAGACGCACGGCGCGAACCCGTGGTCCGGCATCGATCCGATCGTGGTGGCTTCACAGATCGTGCTGGGCCTGCAGACGATCGTGAGCCGCCAGGTCGACATCACCGACCAGCCCGCCATCGTGACGGTGGGGCAGTTCGAGGCGGGCACCCGCAACAACATCATCCCTGACTCGGCGCGGCTCGTCGGGACGATTCGGACCTTCGACGCGAACATGCGCAAGGACATCCATGCGCGAATCGCCAGGACGGCCGAACGGATCGCCGAAGCGACCGGGGCCACCGCATCCGTGCGGATCGATACCGGGTATCCCGAGACCGTGAACGATCCGCGGCTCACTTCGCGGATGCTCCCCACGCTCCGGCGCGTCGCCGGCCGGCAGCTGATGGAACTGCCGAAGAACACGGTTGCCGAGGACTTCAGCTACTTCCAGCGCGAGGTGCCCGGGCTCTTCATCATGCTGGGCATCACGCCGCCGGCGGAGGTCGGGAAGGCGGCGCCCAACCACTCGCCGAGGTTCTTCGTGGAGGAGTCGGCGCTCGTCACCGGCGTGCGCGCCCTGGCGCATCTGGCAGCGGACTACCTGTTCGCGAAGTAGCAGTTCAGGATTCCAAGTTACCGTCAAGTAACCGTCTCGATTGACGCAGATTCGAATGGGAGCCGAGGCGGCGATCACGGGTGCCACTCGCTCTCCCGGAGCGCCGCGAGCGGCAGGCCTCGCGCTTCGGCCCAGCGCTCCCATTCCATGGCAGGTTTTTCCGCCAGCACCTGCGCGAGCGCCGCGCGATCGCCCACGTCCACGCCCAGCTCGCGTGCGAGCGCGGCGCGGAAGTGCGGCTCGAGGGCCGCAACCGCCAGCCAGCCTTCGCGAGTGGGATAGATGCTGTAGGCCGGCTGGGATCCGCCCAGCGACCCTGCCGGCGAGGTGAGGTCGTGCCGGAGCGGTTCTCCGAACAGCCGGGCGGATGCAGAGAGCGCCACCTCGACGCGGGCGGCCTCTCCACCGCGCTCGCGCGCGAGCAGCAGGTCGAGCGCCGCAATCACGACCTGCTGCGCGCCGGCGAGGTCGGCAATCAGCGTTCGCGGCATGGCTGAAGGGGCCACGAGCCCCGCCTCCGCCTGGTAGGTCAGGTCGTGCCCCGCGACATCCTGGCGCGGCGATGGGTATCCGGTGATCGCGACGTGGCAGAGCCGCGGGTGATCGCGGTGGAGATCCGGCCACGAGAGCCCCAGCCGCTGCAGCGAGGCCGGGCGTGTCGCCGTGATGAGAAGGTCGGCGGACGCCAGCAGTCGATCGAGCTGGCCCCGCCCGTCAGGGGACTTCAGATCCAGGCGCAGCACCTGCATGCCCGCGGTCAGCTCGGCGTACCAGGCGGGCGCCGCGAGCGCGAGAGGATCGCCTGTTGGCGGTTCGGCCTTGATCGCCGTCGCGCCCCTGTCGCGCAGCATGGCGGCAGCAACCGGCCCCGGTACGTTCACGGCGGTGGACACGATCCGTACTCCGTCGAGCGTTCTCTTCACGGAGCGGATCCTAGCCGGTCGCCTGCGGGGCGGGAAACCAGTGACGCGTCCGGTTGCACACCCCGCACACCGAGAGCATCACGGGCACTTCAATCAACACGCCGACCACGGTGGCAAGGGCGGCGCCGGACTGCGGCCCGAAGAGCGCGATCGCCGTGGCGACCGCCAGTTCGAAGAAGTTGCTTGCGCCGATGAGCGCGCCGGGGGCGGCGACGGCGTACTCGACACGGAACAGGCGCATCAGCCCGTAGGTCAGCGACGCGTTGAAATACACCTGGATGAGAATCGGCACGGCGATGAGCGCCACGTGCAGCGTCTTGGTGGTGATGTTCTCCGCCTGGAACGCGAAAATCAGGATCAGCGTGACCAGCAGCGCCGCCATGCTGACCGGCGCGAACCGCGGCAGGAGCGCCTCCTCGAACCAGGCGCGCCCCTTTCGGCTCATCAGCCAATGCCGGAACAGCACGCCGGCCGCGAGCGGAATCACAATAAAAATGACGACGGAGTAGAGGAGAACCTTGAAGGGCACGTGCAGGGAAGAGGCGCCGGAAACGAGGAACCGAACGATGGGCGCGAACAGCAGGAGCATGATCAGGTCGTTCACCGAAACCTGCACGAGCGTGTACGCGGGGTCTCCGTCCGACAGGTAACTCCACACGAACACCATCGCCGTGCAGGGGGCCGCCGCGAGGATGATCGCTCCCGCGATGTACTGGTCGGCATCGGCGGGGCCAATCCACGCGCTGAAGACGACCCGGAAGAACAGCCACGCGATCGCCGCCATCGAGAACGGCTTGACGACCCAGTTCACGAGCAGCGTGACCAGCAGCCCCTTCGGCCGGCGCCCGACGTCGCGGATCGCGCCGAAATCCACCTTCATCATCATCGGCGTGATCATCAGCCAGATGAGCACGGCAATCGGCACGTTGATCTGGCTGCCGGCGCCGAATTCGAGTTCCCGCAGGCCGTTCATGAAGCCGGGTACGGCGTTGCCGAGCAGGAGGCCGATCCCCATGCAGAGGCCGACCCAGAGGCTCAGATACCGCTCGAAGATGCCGAGGCGTTTCTTTGGTGCAGCGGTCGTTCGCGCGGGCACTGCGCTTGTTCCCCTCACGCCTTCCGGTCGCACCGCAGGACGTTGGCGCGGTCGCGGTAGAAGTCGCACTGTCCCTGCAGGGCCTCCCGCAGGCGGACCCGAGCGCGGTGGATCCGGATCTTCGCGGTGGGCACCGAGCACCCGCACACCTTCGCTGTTTGGGCAGCGCTCAGCCCCTCGAGATCGTGAAGGACCAGGGCTGCCCGGTAGTCCTCGGGCAGGCTGCCAATCACCTCTCGCGCGCACACGTTCATCTCGTCGACGACGAGCCGCTCGTCGACGGTGACGTCGGCGGCCGCCAGGCCTTCTGTCTCCATGATATCGCCTCCTTGCCTGGTTGGACGGGTTTCGGCGGCGGAGGGATACACCGGGGCGCTGACGGACCGACGCCAGTCGACACTGGCCGGTGGCGGGAGTGGTGTGACGTTCAGCGTGTGTCCGGCCAGCGTGCGTTCGCTGCGGATGCCGTCCTTGACCGTGGCGCGGATCTCCTCGTCGGTCACGGATCGGCCGGCGGCGTGCAGCGCCTTTGCGCCGGTGTGGCTGAAGAGGATCGGCTGCGTGGACGTCTCGAGCGCGTCGATGATCGTTCGCGTGAGCGTTCAGTGCCGGCAGCATCCTACACCGGGGCCGCCCGCGTGCTACGATGCGCGCTGAGGAGGCGCCGGGTGGCGGCGACGCACTGACGGGTCCTGCGCGTGACCTCGTCGTACCGGTAATGGCCGCGCTCCTTGCCATTGGCGTCGCGGGCATGGCGACTTATCTGGATGGATCGTCGCCGCCCGCTCCGCCCAGCGCCCCACGCAACCCGCTGGCGCCCGCGCCTCCGCCGGTAAGCGCATTCAGCTGGAGACTGACCGCCGCGATGTCGGCCCACAGCGCGCTCGTCCTGGAAGTCGAGACGGCGAAGCAGGGGGAAGCGGTGGCCATCGCCGGGCTGCTGACCGAGTCGTACAAGGATCGCTTCGACGAGGTGCTCGTCTACTTCTTCGAGCCGGATGGGAAGCCGCGCCTGGCGTTCGTGCGCGTGCAGTGGACGCGCGCGCACGGCTATCGCACGCTCGCGCTGCGTGCGTTGCGATGACGGCTCCCCCTATTCGATCGCGAAGAGCAGGAACTGCGTGAACTGGCTCGCCGCGAAGTTGTTGTCGCTGACGAGAACGAGTGACCGGCGGCCGTCCGGCAGAGTCCGGCCGATGACCATCCCCTCGATGTTGTCGAGCGGCAGCCCGAGATCGTCCAGGTCCAGCAGCAGCGTCTTTCTCACAGCGCGGATGCTGTCGAGCATGCCGGCCAGGCTCTCCGCGCCGTTCACGTCGCCGGCCCCCGGGAACTCGACGCGGTAGATCTTGATCGTGTTTCCCGTGTCCGGCGCGCCGACCGAGAAGGAACGCTCCATCGAGAGCATGAGCTCGGCGTTGAACGGGAGCAGTTCGACCAGCCCGTTCACGGCGAAGCTCGTCGCCGGCACCGGCGGCTCCGCGATCGGATCGGTCACGTAGACGTACTGGCGATCCAGCCGGCCGGCCGCGAGGTTGTAGCGGAGGATCCGCGAAGGGCTGCCGCCAGCGAGGCTGGCGGCGGGGCCGTCCTGCACCAGCGCGCCCTCGGACCCGACGAACAGGTGACGGCCGTCGGGCGCCACGGCGGCCGCCTCGAAGGCGAGATTCTGGCGCACGCCGTGCGTCGAGCTCGTCGGGTCGAACGCGCCGGGAACCGGCAGGTCGCCGAGGAACGTGCCATCGCGCGCGTAGCGGCGAACCCACGGTGCAATCTGCCGGGTGGCGATCCCTTCCGACGTGACGATCAGCTCGCCGCTCTTGGCCAGCGTCAGCCCTTCCGGATCGAAGCTGCCCGCCGCGTACGGCTGTCCGTCCGGCGCGAGCAGCGTCGTCACGGCGACGAAGTGGACGTCGCCATCGTCGAGCCGGCCGTCGGCGAGATCGAGCTGTAGTGTGTAGAAGCGGCCGGGGTTCAGCATGCTCTGGTCGTCGGAGAGCGCGTAGAAGACGCCGCGCGCCGCGTCGTAGGTGATGCTCGAGAGCCCGCCGACCGTCGTGCCGTCAAACGTCGTCCCGGTGGCGACGATGGCCTGGCCGAGGAATTCGAGGGCGGGCGGCTTCGCCCGGTTGTCCGCGTGGGCCACCATGCCGGCGCCCGCCACCGCGGCCGCGGCCGCCAATCGAATCAGAACGCTGTGGTATCTGCGCATCGAATCCTCCAGGCTGCGCCGGCAGATCGGCGGTTGACAAGAGAAGCCGGCACCTTCGCTCACTCACGCATGCTGCATCTGGCCCACGTCGTACTGCGACAGCAGTTCGGACGGGGCGAAATCATCCGGAAGATTGTTCAGATCGACCCCGGTCACTCTCGCCATTTCCCGCTTGAACCACACGTCAAAGGCCTCTCGCGACGCGGAGAACTCTGCCACCGCCTTGGCGAAGTCCTGCGATTCCATGTAGCCCACGAGCTGATCGCCGGAGGCAGCTTTCGCCAGGTACCACAGTTCCTTCGTGATCCCGATCCGGCGTTCCGAGGCGTCAAACTCTTTCTTTCGCGGACCGTCCAGCTCGTGCATGAAGGCCCGAGCGTCGCTGGTTTTCCCGGAGAGGATCGGCAGCACGAGGCAGATGTGATCCATGTGAAACCTCCTGAGAGGAACGAAAGCCTACGCCGCCAGGGGGCCGGATGCAAGCTGCACAGTGGAAGGTGGAAGGCGAGAGCCCAGGCACGCCCAGGAAATCGTCGCCGCATCCGCTTTCCGGCTTTTCCACCTCCGTGAAAAGCGGCGATCATCTCGACGGCCTGGGCTCCTGGGTCTATGAGGGCGACTGAGCGACTACCATGCGGGTGATCCCTTGGAGGCGTAGTGCTTCAGCTCAATGAGCCTCGTGCGTGGCTCGCAGTCACGAAAATGGGCCGCCAGCAGGTCCTCCGCGGGCGCCGGGTCGGCCTTGGGCGCATGGACGGCTTTGGCGTCCCTAATGCCTGCCAGTTGGAACCAAATCGTTCCTTGGCTCCGGCAAATCGACGGGCTTCGTCGCGCAGCCTGAGCCTTACCTGGCACGTTGGAAACCGGAGCCGCAACTGGACGGACGAGAGGCGCAAACGCGCCGAAATGGGCGGGGCGTTTCCGACTTGCGAGTCTAATGATCGTGTGGCGGACGGTCGGTGGCATTCAACAACTTGTCGTAATCCACCGGCTCCTTCCCTTCGAGCATGTCCTCGAGTTTTGCTGCGAATCGCCGAATCGCCTCTTGGTCCGTCGAACTCATCGTCGGAGAATCCGTCTCGCCCACGTCTTTGGGAGCAATGTATCGTCCACCCCACGTGATGGTCACGGTCAGTCGTTCCAGGAGAAACCGCTCGTGGCGAGCCAACGGCACGCCAGCCGCCTCCGCGAGAGTGATCAAATCGTGTCGCGTCAGTTCTCGTCGGAGCCGACCCTTGACAAGGATCGATTCGCCGGCCGCGCGCAGTTGCTTCACCCGTAGGCCCTTCAACAAGTGCTCCAGAGCGTAGCCGCCTAACAGTGACGCTGCCGGCATCGCCAATGCCTCCGGCGTCGAGTGCTGCGCGTGCCACCACAGAACCTCCGATGAGAACAGCAACCCCTTTCCTTGCCGGCGCCACGCTTCAGGGTATTCGAGTAATGGGGAGAGATCGAGTCTTAGGGGCATCAGGGTTCACGACTAATCCCGGCGGTGCCTGGACCGCCATCGCGTTCTCAGTCGGGACCACCAGCGGTTTGCTGTGCTTGGGCCAAGCGCTGCTCACACGCTTTGAGAAACGCGTTTCGAGCCTCTTTCTTCTGCGCGGGATCGAGTCGCACCTTGAGCGCACGGCCTCCTTCGGCTAAGAGCCGACCATCGAACTCTTTTGGGATCTGTCCGGATTGACGAATCGACTCGGTAAGGGCTTCGAGTTCCGTCGTGGGGATCTCCGTCGCGAGGGCGGAAGCAACGTCGTTGAGCGGATCGGGTACCAGCATCGGTTCCAGCGGCGCGGGAGCGGCGGCCGGGAGAGGCGCCGCAGATACCACGGCAATGTCGGGCTTACACGAGAGGAACGGGGTCAGATCATCGGGACTCCATTCGTGCGTCGAATCGGCTTCTTGAAGCAGGAACAGCGACTGGCTTCCCCGGCTAGGGCGAATTCCGAGAAGGTGCACACGGACGCCGAACTCCTGCGCCTGTTGCACTCCGACGCGCAAATCCTCATCTCCGGACAAGAGCACCGCCTCGCTCATCGCGTGGTTGCGCGCCAAAGCAATCATGTCGGTGACGATCAGAGAGTCCACGCCCTTTTGCTCACCGACGCTGTTGACGAAGCCGAGACGGACCTTCACGCGTGCCAAGTGCGCCAACGTGAGGTGTTGGGAACTGGGGCCGGTTGACGTTCCGTCGTACCAGTACACGCGCAGCAAGTCGACACCGCTGACCCGGACTGCAAAGTCGGCGAGTGCGTCGATTGCCTTTTCGTGATCTAGTACGAGGCGACCGCGAGGGAGCTTTTGACCCGCAAGAGCCACCGATCCCTGGGCGAAAAGGTAGCCGGCGTCCACGAAGACGGCAACCCGATCCATCAGCAACTCCTGAACCTGGGGCGAAAAACGAAGGGCTCCCGAAGGAGCCCTGTACTAGGTCACCCCATTTAGAATACTAGTCGGGACGACCGCAACTATTATCGGCCAGGCATCGGTATTCCGTCAACCTCAAGGCCTGCACGTAGGCGCCGCTGCTCTTGGCCGATTAGCGCATTCCCACGCTTCTCGCTGTTCCCGACCTTCCCCACACCGGCCTGTCGAGGATTGATCTGTTCAAGCCTCGACCGTGATCTTGATACTCCCCGGATCGACGCCGAGCGTGCGGGCGAGCCGGACCTTGGCCTCCGGGATCGTCAGCGGCTCGAAGTTGTCGTCCTCACCTGCGGCGGTTCCCTGCGACGTGGGCGGCATTACCGGAGGCCGGGTGCTGCTGCTGCCTGACGCGGTGGGTTCGTCCAGCGGCACCGTATTAATCGGCGGGTGGTCGAGACCGATACCGCCGCCGACACGGTTCACAGGATCGTCGCTGTCCGGGTGATACAGCGATACCCACATTCCCCGTCCCACCGGGATGGTATGACCGGCCTTCCGGCGTGCGGCGTAGGAGCGGTCGAACCGCTCGCGCAGGTCCTTCGCGTCGAAGATGTGCACCTGA